>CAIOSY010000104.1 GCA_903861075.1 uncultured Nitrosomonadales bacterium | reverse complement strand
ATCGCGACTGCGCGTGAGCCGATTGAATAAAGTGGACTTACCCACATTCGGACGACCAACTAAGACTAGCGTGGGTAACATGATGAAAACCTTAAGAAAATAGTAAAAAACAAATCAATATCAGCTTGATTCCTTAAAGAGCAGGAGGCGCGACTTTAGCGCTTAGTACCTCCTTTTCCTTTTTTAATGCACCGACAAAGAATATACCCCGCCGTTACGCGTAAGCACTAACAATCCCCCGTCCATCTCGACAGCTTGCGTTTGAATGGCGCCGCCATCGAGTTTGGTGCGCGCAACAAACTGTCCTTCTTCACGGCTTAAGGCATGGATATATCCCTGATAATCTCCCATCACCACGAAGCGGTATATTACACTGACAGCCGATGTATCTCGCAGCAACAACTGTTCATTCTTCCAGATCGTACTTCCGGTATCCTTATCCAATGCACTCACAACGCCACGGGCATCACTGACATAAAGTTGTTTACGGGAAATAAATAAGCCCTTGTCACTACTGATATCTCGATTCCACAACGGACTACCCTGCCCTGCCTCAAAGCACGCCAAGTTGCCCTGAAAGGCAATTGCACAAACTTGCTCATCACTGATAATCGGGTTACTGGTTATATCGCTAATGCGCTCAAGCTCGGTATTGCCGCGCGGTTGCGAGACGGCGTTTTCCCAAACCAGACTGCCGTCAGCAAGTTTAATGGCAAGCAGTTTACCTCCCGCAAACCCCGCATAAACCAGACCTCGACGTATCACAACCCCAGCATGACTACGCACAACCAACGCCGGCGTACTGCGCTCATACACCCAAAGCGACTTCCCGTCACTGGCTCTTAACCCTGCGATATGTCCATCCCCGGTGCGCACAACCACAATACCCTCGCCGACTTGCGGCACACCCAAAACCTCACTGGATAACTTTTGTTTCCAGCTCAACTTTCCATCTTCCGAAAAAGCAAATACCTCCCCTTTTTCGCTGCCGATCAACACCAAACCGCCCCCGGCACCCACCCCTGCTGTCACGACAATTTTATTTTCAGCCTGCCAAACCGTATGACCTGTGGCTCGATCCAGTCGCACCAGGCTTCCTTTTCCTGACACCGCGTAAACCGCATCTCGCGTCAATGCGACTTGTAATAAATTTGCGCCCGCATCGCCCACATTTGCATGCCAACGCTCGGTAAATTTTGCCGTTTCAGTAAAATTCACCAAAGACGCCGGCGCATTCGGATCTGTTGCAGAACTCATCCAGCCTTTCACCGTTGAACATCCGCTCAAAACAAGCAACACGCACAACAATTGACACTTCAGGATTTTCATTTTTCAGCACCAAAGGTATCCAGTTTCATTTGCACCAAATTCCGGTATGGACTTTTCTCATCAAACTTTGCATAAGCGAGTTTATAAGCCGCATGCGCGTCAGCCAGCTTGCCTTCCACAGTCAATACATCGCCTTTTAGATCCGCATATAAACCATCAAAAGAGGCCGCATGTTTACTGTCCAGCAACTTCAAAGCGCCTGCAAAATTCTTTTCATCCAGCAATACCGATGCTAAACGCAACTCGGCGACACTTTTCAAACCCGTTTCATCCGCATGTTCAATCACCCACTGCAATTGCGTTTTCGCTCGCAATTTCTCATTGCCTGATTCATTAACCTGAGCAGCAATCAAGGCGGCCCGGGATGCATAGGGCGTTGCGGCATATTTATCCATCATTGCCGCTGCGGCATCATTCACGCGCTTGGTATCTTTACTGGCTAATTGTTCAACAAACTGCTGATACATATTAGCCGCTTCCGTGGTTTGTTTGTTTTGATAATACTGCCAGGCTCGCCAGCCGCCCATTATCACAACAGCAAGTAGAACGATGCCTAGCACCCAGTTACCATTGTCTTTCCACCAGGCCTTAAGGGTATCGAGCTGTTCTTGTTCCTGCAAATCCAAAGCTGCCATGTTCTACTCCTGCAAAATAAATTTATTAATCGTGGCGGTCAATTCCTGCACACAGACCCGTATTTGTTCACCACCTCGCATAGGCTTGACGCTCACTTCATTTGCCAGCGCCTCATCATCGCCTATCACGACCGAAACGATTGCACCACTTGCATCGGCTTTTTTCATCTGCGACTTAAAACTGCCGCCACCACAATGCATAAGCACACGCATATCCGTATCACGCAATTGTTCAGCAACACGACTGGCCAGTATCGCCGCCAATTCGCATTGATGCACAATGTACACATCCACCTTGGGTTTGGGTAAAGGCATTCCCGCTTCCTGCAACAGCACCAGCAAGCGCTCAACTCCCATCGCAAAACCCATCGCTGGCGCGGGTTTTCCGCCGATTTGTTCAATCAAACCATCATAACGCCCCCCCGCACAAATAGTTCCTTGTGCTCCCAAACGCGTTGTAACCCATTCAAAAACGGTGCGATTATAATAATCCAAGCCACGCACAAGGCGCGGGTTAATCTCAAACGCGATCTCATGCCGGGTCAATATTGCCTGAACTGATGCAAAATGTGCCAATGCTTCACTATCCAACTCGTCCATCAATTGAGGAGCCGCCTCAATCACCGCTTGCATCGCAGGATTTTTGCTATCCAGGATACGCAAAGGATTGCTATGTAATCGTCGCTGCGCTTCCGCATCCAACACAGCCAGATGCTGCTCAAAATAGGCAATTAACTTCGTACGATGACGCTGACGTGATGCCGCATCTCCCAAAGTATTGAGCTGCAAAGTCACATCGCGTATACCTAATTTTTTCCATAGCCGCGCGCACATCATAATCTGCTCGGCATCAATATCAGGCCCCGCAAATCCCAATGCTTCCACACCCACCTGATGAAACTGGCGATAGCGCCCTTTTTGAGGACGCTCATGGCGAAACATGGGACCACTGTAATATAAACGTTGCGGAGCGTTATACAGCAAATTATGTTGCAGCACCGCACGAACACAGGACGCCGTTCCTTCCGGGCGCAACGTCAATTGATCTCCGTTAAGACTATCCTCAAAACTGTACATCTCTTTTTCAACGATATCGGTCACTTCTCCGATTGCCCGTTTAAATAAGGAGGTCGGTTCCACCAGCGGCATGCGAATATTGCGATAGCCGTATGCTGCCAACCAGTCACGCACCACCTGCTCAAACCACAACCAGAGCTCAGACTCCTCTGGCAGAATATCGTTCATGCCGCGCACGGCTTGTAATGTTTCGTTACTCATCTGTATCACGAACGGTAGGGCGCAAGTATTGCCTGCTTCACGCGCAACTACCCTAAAAATTATCAAGTTTGCGATGTTATCAGAAAACTGTCATTTCAGAATCCCTATATACAGAAAAGGCGGTGAGGACAATTTAAGAACCAGCATCGTGAATTATGTGGCTCAGGTTCCGTTGTTTGACCAGAGCATAGATCACCGGTATCACCAGCAGCGTCAATATTGCCGATGAAATCATGCCGCCGACCATAGGCACCGCAATACGACGCAACACTTCCGAACCCGTACCGTTGCTCCACAAGATCGGTAACAAGCCCACCATAATTGCCACCACCGTCATCATTTTCGGACGCACCCGCTCTACCGCGCCCTGCATGATAGCCGCGTGCAAATCGACAGTTGTCGGCGCACGGCCTTCATCATAGCAACGCAACTGAGCATCCTGCCAAGCCTGTTCCAGATAGATCAGCATTACCACGCCCGTTTCCGCTGCCACACCCGCTAAGGCGATAAAACCTACCGCCACCGCCACGCTCAGATTGTAATCAAGCAGCCACAACAACCACACACCGCCCACCAGTGCAAAAGGAACGGATAGCATGACGATGAGGGATTCCGTGACACGTTTGAAATTCAGATATAACAATAAAAAGATGAGCAGCAAGGTGACAGGAATGATGATTTTCATTTTTGCAGCTGCACGTTCCATATATTCAAATTGTCCGCTCCACGTTGCATAGTAGCCTGGCGGAAATTTTACCTGTTCAGCTACGGCACGTCGGGCATCCACCACATAGGAACCCATGTCTCTGCCCTGTATATCGACAAAAATATAAGCGGAAAGCAGCGTATTCTCGGTGCGGATAGCAGAAGCGCCTTTATGCAAAGTGATGCGGGAAACTTGTCCGAGCGGAATCTGCGCGCCGTCACGACTGGTCACTAATACTTCGTGAGTAATTTGTTCCGGATCGCTGCGCAATTCGCGCGGATAACGTACCGTCACACCGAAACGTTCCCGACCTTCTACTGTCGTCGTAACTATTTCTCCGCCCAGTGCGCTAACAATGACTTCCTGCAAATCCCCTACACCTATCCCATAACGCGCCAGTGCAATGCGATCCGGTTCAATATCAAGGTAATAGCCACCTGTCAATCGTTCAGGATAAGCACTGGTCGTACCGGGAATGTTTTTTATCACCGCGCTGATTTCCTTTGCCAGCCGCTCCATTTCCACCCCATCCTTACCAAACACCTTAATTCCTATCGGCGTGCGTATCCCCGTTGCCAGCATATCAAGACGCGCCTTAATCGGCATTGTCCATGAGTTGGCTACACCAGGGAATTGCAGCGCCGAATTCATTTCGGCTATCAATTTATCTATCGTCATGCCTGATCGCCATTGCGCTTCGGGCTTGAGATTGATCACAGTTTCAAACATCTCCATGGGTGCCGGATCCGTTGCTGACTGAGCACGGCCAGCTTTCCCGTAGACAGAGGCGACTTCAGGAAAACGCTTGATAATCTTGTCCTGTGTCTGTAACAATACGGCAGCGGCGGTTACCGACATCCCGGGCAATGAAGCGGGCATAAACAACAACACGCCCTCATTCAGTGTCGGCATAAATTCACTACCCAAACGCATCGCAGGATAGAGGGTCAATCCCATTAACAACAGCGCAAGCACAATGGTCGATTTTTTGCGCTGCAACACCCGAGAGATCAGCGGACGATAAGTTGAAATTAACCAGCGATTGAGCGGATTTTGTGCCTCCGATGTTATTTTTCCGCGTATGAACAGCAACATCAGCACAGGCACCAGTGTCACAGAGAGCAAAGCAGCTCCTGCCATGGCAAAGGTTTTGGTATAAGCCAAAGGGGAGAACATCCTCCCCTCTTGAGACTCAAGGGTAAATACCGGCAAGAACGATACCGTAATAATCAACAGCGAGAAAAACAAAGCGGGCCCCACTTCTTTGCAGGCTGTGATTATCGCATCGGTACGAGATTCATTTTCTTTTATACGCTCCAGATGTTTATGTGCATTTTCTATCATCACGATGGCCGCATCCACCATCGCACCCAGCGCTATCGCGATGCCACCCAAACTCATAATATTGGCATTCAATCCCAACGCACGCATGGCAATAAATGAAATCAACACGCCAACGGGTAGCATTAAAATGGCAACCAGGGCACTGCGGGCATGCATCAAAAATATCATGCACACCAGTGCAACAACCAGGCATTCTTCCAGCAAAGTACTTTTCAAGCTTGCTATCGCGCGGTAAATCAAATCGGAGCGATCATAGACAGAAACCAGTTTGACGCCTTCGGGTAATCCGGGCGTGATGTCTGCGATTTTGTCCTTGATGTTGCGTATCACTTCCAGCACATTCTGACCATAGCGCGCCATGACAATACCGGATACGACTTCCCCTTCACCGTTAAGCTCAGTCAAACCTCGACGCTCGTCGGGCCCGAGTTCAACACGGGCAATGTCGCGCACTAATACGGGTATTCCCCTCTCCGCTTTCACAACCAGATTTTCAATATCAAACTTACCGCGCAAGTAACCGCGTCCACGCACCATGTATTCTGTTTCAGCCATTTCCAACACGCGCCCGCCCACATCACGGTTAGACTCCCGAATAATCTGAGTCACTTTGCTCAAGGAAATATCGTAAGCACGCAGCTTGACGGGATCAACCGTCACCTGATATTGCTGCACGAACCCGCCCATACTTGCGACTTCCGCAACCCCATGTGAGGATGTCAGTTGATAACGCAAATACCAGTCTTGCAAGGTACGCAACTGGGCAAGATTATATTTTTCACTCAGTAGCGCATACTGATATACCCAGCCTACACCGCTCGCGTCCGGCCCCAGTTGCGGGGAGACATTTTTAGGCAGACGTCCGGCGAGACTATTGAGCGCTTCCAGCATCCGGGATCTGGCCCAGTAAATATCCGTACCGTCTTCAAATAACACGTACACGAACGATGCACCGAAGAAGGAAAAACCACGCACCACCTTGGATTTTGGCATCGCCAGCATGGCTGTAGTGAGCGGATAGGTAATCTGATCCTCAACCACCTGCGCGGCCTGCCCGGAATATTCAGTGTAAACAATAACCTGCACATCAGACAAGTCCGGCAGAGCGTCCAGTGGCGTTTTATAAACAGCATAAATACCCGTCAAGCTAAGCAACAAGGTAAGCAGAATAACCAGGAAACGCTGTCGGGCAGACCAGTCTATGATGGTATTGAGCATCTTAGTGCGCCTTGTGTTGATGCTGTTCGTATGCTTGCAATTTGACTATCACCCATTCCCCCGGTTTTCGCTCGACCAGTTCAAAGGTGATTTTGCTACCTGTTTTAATTCCCGCTGTCAGTGAGGCGTTCGTCAATGAAAAATCCATCGTCATCCCGGGCCAGTCCAGCGACTTAATCGGCTGGTGCGTGATACTCACCGTGCCATCGTCATTAATTCCTTCCAGGACACCTTCCCCCTGATGAGAAATTATCAGCGGTTTGTTTTTAGGCACAGTATGATTTTTTGAAACAGAGGGTACGTGATTTTCCAAAACAGGCGTAGCTTCACCCTGTACGTCATGCTCGGCCAGACCGCCCAGCGCAGCTTTAAGATTGCTTTCTGCATCAATTAAAAACAAGGCAGCCGTGACAACGTGTTCCCCCGCTGTCAGCCCCCTTATTATCTCTACATAATCATTGCTGCGACGACCCATCTTGACCGTACGCGGCGCAAAGCGACCTAATCCCAGTTGCACCAGTACCACCTGACGTGTACCGCTATCTATCACCGCCGAAGTCGGTACCGACAATACTTGCGTATCACTACCGGAAGGCAAGCTCACGCGAGCAAACATAGACGGCTTAAGCAAGCCCTGTGGATTGGCAATCTCTACCCGTACTTGTACCGTACGCGTCACAGAATTCAACGTTGGATAGATGAAAGCCACTTTGCCCTTAAACGACTGTTCCGGATATGCCTCGATATGAATCTGTGCCTCACTCCCTAGTTTAATTTGCCCAATATCCTGTTCAGCAATATCCGCCAGCACCCACACAGAAGACAAATCATTGATCTGATACAAGATTTCTCCCGACATGAAGCGCATACCCTGTACCGCTTTCTTTTCAAGCACAACACCCGAGACGGGAGAGTAATAAGTCAGATTGCGTCGAATATCTCCAGCGAGGCGCTGTTTAACTTCTTCGGGGCTAATATCCCAGTTTTTCAGACGTGCCAGACTAGACTGAGCCAACTGCTTCATGCCTAGTCTGGTTTCTTCATCTGCATTTTCAAGTTTTTTCTCTGCTTGCAAAGCAAGAAAATATTCACGCTGTGCCGACACCAACTCTGGACTATACACATCAAACAACGCCTGTCCGCGACTCACCTTCTCCCCGGTGCTGTTAATATAAAGATGTTCCACCCAGCCTTCAAATTTCGGTGCAATGGTATAGCTACGACGCTCGTCAACTTCAATACGTCCGGTTGTTTGTATGATTTGATTTAAACTGCGCAGCGTGGCAGGTTCACTCTTTACCCCGAGTTTTTGTACTTTTTCAAGACTAAGACTGACAACGCCATCGGCCTTAACGACATCCGTGTCATACACAGGAAGGTAATCCATACCCATCCCGTCTTTTTTTGGCACCACTGACGTATCAGGCAACCCCATAGGATTACGGTAATACAGGATTTTAGGCATGGTCTTGACGGCATCGACTGCGACCGGTGCGCGCTCAAAGGCTGTACGTTTTCCCAAGCGATAGCTAACCGCCGAAACAACAAGCACCAGAATCGAAACTAACAATATGATTTTTTTCACAATTCTTCCCCGATCAGACGCTCTATTTCAGCCAGACGCAATTGAACCTCATACTGCGCTTTAATGCTTTGTTGCTGTACTGACCGTATTTTTCGCTGTGTATCAAGCAATGTGACAAAATCCACTTTTCCCGTCTCATAGCCACTCAGTGCCGATTGAAAACTCAGTTCAGTCTGGGGTATCAAACGCGTTGTGATGAGTAATCCTGTGCGCTGTGCACTTTCAAAGCCCGAGACACTTTCCGATAATTCAGACAACATCTGATTAAGCAGCGCAGCCTGACGCGCTGTGGATGAAGCCAGTTTTGCCTGCGCTTCATACTCCTGTGAACGACGTGATTCTTGCTGCAAGGGCAGATTTAATTCCATCATCAGATCCCAACTTTTGACGGTACTGCCACTTTGCGTTGGCGCGATACCGAATGTCATACCGGGATAACGATTTTTATAGGTCAGGTCACGACTTATCGATGCTTCAGTGACGCTTGCATCAGCCACGTGTAACTGTGGATTTTGTGCACGCAACTTATTTTCCAGCACACTAAGCTCTGCCAGAACCGGTACTGGACGAAATTGCTGCGGTTGCACTAAAGTGGCATACGCAGAGCGTGACAACAGATTGTTAATTTTTAAGTTAACATGATGGTGTTCATTTTCCAAGTCAATCAGCGTGCTTTGCAAATCAGTCTGTTCGATTTGAGCCCGTATCACATCCTGTAAATTAGCCTGGCCATTTGCATAACGAGTTTGCGCAATATTTTCCAGATACTTTGTCAATTCCAGCGTTTTATGAGTCAGTCGGATCGTCTCTGATAGAGAATAAGCCAGCGCATAAGCCGATTTAATTTTGCCGCTCAAATCACTCCAGGTTACAGCAGTCTGTCCGCTAATCCCTATGGCTTGTGTCTTAGCGATGCCACTTAACAAATCGAGCTTACCGAACCAGGGCACACTTTGCATCAGCAAATATCGTGTACCGCCCACCTGCGAGGGTAAAAAACCAGGCGGTTTATTATTACCCTGATTGCTCACATCCAACAACTCGGTACGCAAAACAGGATCGGGTAAGGTGCCTGCCGGTTGCACACGTAGTGCAGCAGCATCTGCCTCATAACGCATTGCCAGCAATAGCGAATTATGTTCACGGGCATAAGTTAACAAACCCTGCAAATTCGCACCTAAAGGTAGCTCTGCCGCGCTTGCCGCACTCATCAATCCTAAGCTTAGCAGCAACATTGAAATAAAACTTTTCATATATTCCTCGCACACTCACAAAGAGCGACTGTGATGCATCGTTACGGCAAAGGTGGCCAACTATCGTTACAAAGACGGTGTTCATGCTATGCTCCAACAGCGGCAAGATCAACAGGTCAATTTGAAACACATGTTATAGCTTGCAGAAGCCAAGCAGGCTTACCCCATTTTATTCACAATGTAATTTAATATCAATTAAATCAGTTTTTTACATAAACTTCTTAACGATTATTTTCAATACCAGAAGAACGTTATTATGATCAGTCCTAAAATAGAGACGCCCAAGCGCTACGCTAAATATATCCTCTATTGCATGTTGCTGGCGTTACTCCTTAGCACTGCGTGGTATTTCAGCGGAGCAAAACCTCCGGAGGTACAACTGGTAACAGTCGGACGCGGCACGGTAGATGCCACCGCTAGCAACACCCGTGCCGGCACAGTTAAAGCGTGTCATCGCGCAAAGCTCTCCGCGCCTGCCGGGGGGCAAATCGCACACCTGCTGGTTAAAAAAGGGGATAGAGTTAAGGCACAACAAATTTTACTTACTTTGTGGAATAACGACTTGCAAGCGCAACTACGTTTAACACAAGAACAACGCATCACGGCACAAAACCAATCAGCACAATCCTGTTTACAGGCTGATTTAACCGAAAAAGAAGCTGAACGCGGACGTCAACTTCAGGCCAAAGGCTTTATTTCCAATGAAGGTTTAGAACAAAAAGTTGCCGCTGCCCGAATAGCACGAGCCGGATGCGATGCCGCTTTGAGCCAAATCAAGCAGGGACAATCACGCATTAACGCCGCCAATGCCGCACTGGATCGCATGGTTCTGCGCGCACCCTTTGACGGTATCGTCGCCGACATCAGCGGTGAACTGGGCGAATACGCCACTCCTTCACCGCCTGGCATTCCCACGCCACCCGCCATTGACCTTATTGATGACCAGTGTCTGTTTATCAGCGCCCCCATAGACGAAGTGGATGCAGCCAATATCAAAGCAGGACAAAGCGCCCGAATTACACTCGATGCTATAAAAGGAAAAGCATTTGCCGGTCGTGTCAAACGCGTTTCCCCCTACGTACTCGAACTGGAAAAACAGGCACGTACTGTCGAAGTTGAAGTGGATTTTATCAATCCTCCCGGCCATGAAAATCTGCTCGCGGGTTACAGTGCCGATGTGGAAATCACGCACAGTTCACATAAAAACGTACTGCGCATTCCAACTCAAAGTCTACTCGAAGGAAAACGCGTATTGCGCTACAACGCGGATGGCATACTCGAATCGCGCATCGTGACCACGGGACTTAGCAATTGGCAGCAAACCGAAATAACGGGCGGACTTGTTGAAGGCGAACGCATC
This sequence comes from uncultured Nitrosomonadales bacterium, assembly GCA_903861075.1. Classification (GTDB taxonomy): domain Bacteria; phylum Pseudomonadota; class Gammaproteobacteria; order Burkholderiales; family Gallionellaceae; genus Gallionella. The sequence continues at coordinate 15,976 of CAIOSY010000104.1, read as the reverse complement.
GTACTTTCATTTGACCAGGCGGGTATAAAAGCGGGTGTTAAAGTACAAGCTGAAAAGTAAAAGGGGACACGATGATTGAATTCGAACGAGTAAGCCGCAGCTTTACCGTTGGCGATCAACAGGTATCCGCACTGCGTGACATTAATTTGTCGATTACTTCAGGGGATTATGTTTCCATTATGGGTCCTTCCGGCTCGGGAAAATCGACCCTGCTCAACCTGATCGGCTTACTCGACCGTCCCAGTTCAGGAACCTACACCCTGGATGGCAGCAATGTCACTGCGCTTAATGATACTCAGCAAGCCCGCATACGCAGCCGAAAAATCGGTTTTGTTTTCCAGTCCTTTCATTTAGTTCCCCGCCTGTCAGCCGCCATGAATATCGAACTGCCATTGATTTTGGCGGGCATACCCGTTCAGGAGCGCAAGGAGCGGGTTCAAAAACTACTAGAAAATTATGGACTTACCGATCGCGCTCATCATAGACCCGACCAACTCTCAGGCGGGCAACGCCAGCGGGTTGCCATTGCTCGCGCCACCAGCATGCACCCTTCCGTGCTGCTAGCGGATGAACCAACGGGAAATCTAGATCAAACTACCGGACGAGAGGTAATCAATCTACTCGAACAACTCACCGAACAAAATGTCACCCTGATTCTCGTCACCCATGATCCTGCCCTGGGTGAACGCGCATCGCGTCAATTGCATATGCGGGACGGGGAAATCATCCCCAATCACCGATGAAATTCCTTGATATACTGCAGTTTGCCGCTGCAAGTCTGCGCGGTAGCCCTGCACGAACCGGGTTGATGATACTGGCGATGTCCATCGGTGTGGCGGCGGTCGTCATATTAACGGGCTTAGGTGAAGGTGCAAGGCGTTATGTCATCAATCAATTTTCATCACTCGGCACAAATCTTGTTCTGGTATTTCCCGGCCGCACCGAAACAGCAGGCATAGGGCCAGGTATGTTACTGGGTCAAATTCCACGCGAACTCAGCCTGGATGATGCACAAGCATTACTGCAAAGTCGCAGCGTCCGGCGCATCGCTCCCTTAACCTTAGGCTCATCACAAATATCCAGGGATGCGAAAAACCGCGAAGTCGTCGTGTTAGGCTCAAGTGCCGAGCTACTGGAAGTACGTCACATGACGTTAGGTAAGGGACAATTTTTACCTGCGGGTGACCTGCATACAAGCACGTCGGTCTGCGTACTGGGTGCCACGATTAACCGGGAATTATTTGGCAATGCCTCGGGTGTCGGAAACTGGTTAAGATTGGGAGATAGGCGTTTTCGCGTGATTGGCATCCTGAGTAGCCAAGGCGAATCTATGGGATTTAATACGGATGAAATCGTGATTGTGCCTGTCGCATCTGCCCATATGTTGTTTAACACCTCAGGTCTGTTTCGCATTTTAGTCGAGGCCCGTAGTCGCGATAGCATAGAACAAGCTAAAAAAGAGGTTGAAACCATTTTATTTTCCCGCCACAACGGTGAAAAAGATGTCACCGTCGTGACACAAGACGCCGTATTGGCCACCTTTGACCGCATCTTGCGCGCTTTGACACTGGCCGTCGGTGGTATCGCGGCCATCAGTTTAGCCGTAGCCGGCATTTTAATCATGAATGTCATGCTGATCGCCGTCTCGCAACGTGTCAAAGAAATAGGCCTGCTCAAGGCACTCGGCGCCCCCGACGTGCAAATTCGCCACTTGTTTTTTACCGAAGCTGCACTGTTATCTGTTGCAGGCTGCCTGTCCGGAGTGATACTGGGCGAAGCAGGGGTATTCGTTATAGGTAAACTCTATCCCTCACTCCCTATTACCGCACCCTGGTGGGCTGTCTTGGCAGCGATTAGTATTTCACTCGGAACCGGCATCGTGTTTAGCGTCTGGCCCGCGCGTCGCGCCGCACGATTAGATCCCGTTACCGCACTGGCAGGACGATAATGTTAATTACCGATTTGATTCGCCTGACCAGCTCGAGTTTTCTGGCTTACCGGATGCGCAGCTTTTTGACAGGATTAGGTATAGCAATAGGCATTACGGCGGTGATATTACTCACATCCATCGGCGAGGGTTTACACCAGTTCGTTTTGTCGGAATTCTCACAGTTCGGCACCAACCTGATCGCCATTCAGCCTGGAAAAACTCAAACCCAAGGCGGCAATGTGGGCATCTTTGGTTCGGTCAGAACAATTTCCATTGAAGATGCTCAATCCTTGCGTCTTCTGCCTAATGTCGAGTATATCAATCCCAGTATCACCGGTAATTCAGAAGTGCGCTTCGAAGGGAAAACCCGTCGAACAACGACGATAGGGGCTGGACACGACATGACAAAAGTTTTGTCCACCCGTATTAAAACAGGCAGTTTTTTACCTGATGACGACCCCACACAAGCACGAGCACTGGTCGTTTTAGGATCAAAAGTACGCGACGAACTATTCGCCGGCGTTAACCCGCTCGGCAGCTATGTACGTATCGGCGGACAACGCTATCGCGTGATCGGGGTCATGGAACCTAAAGGGCAAATGCTAGGCTTTGATCTTGACGATACGGTATTTATTCCGGCAGCCCGCGCCCTGGAATTATTCAATCGTCCCGGTCTCATGGAAATTCAGTTAAGTTACAAAGCAGGTTCAGACTTAAACAATGTGATGAGCGCGATCACTAAACGCCTCATTGAACGCCACGGACGCGAAGATTTCACCTTGATTCCGCAAGAAAAAGCGCTGGAAGTACTAAGCTCTGTTCTGAATGTCATCACCTTCGCCGTCGGTGCCTTAGGCGGAATTTCCTTACTGGTGGGGGGCGTGGGTATATTAACGATCATGACGATGGCTGTGTCTGAGCGTACGGCTGAAATTGGTTTACTGCGCGCACTGGGAGCACAAGAAAGACAAGTGCTGTTGCTATTTCTGGGCGAAGCGATACTGCTTTCTGCATCAGGAGGATTAGCCGGATTAGCGCTGGGAATCGGTATCGCACAAGCTTTACACGGACTGTTCCCGGCACTGCCCGTTCATACGCCCTGGCTATTCGCTATTTTGGCTGAGCTATCCGCCATAAGCATCGGTCTTCTGGCCGGCGTTATGCCGGCTCGACGCGCTGCGCGTTTAGACCCTGTAGAGGCATTAAAAACACAATAGCGAATAAGCTGGATGGCGAGCCTAAGCAGCTGAACTGGCCGTATTTTCATACCAACCCTTGCTGGCCTTTACCAGATACACCACGCTTAACATCACAGGAACTTCAATCAGCACGCCGACAACGGTTGCCAGCGCAGCACCGGATTCAAAACCGAATAAACTGATCGCAGCCGCCACGGCCAACTCAAAGAAATTTGATGCCCCTATCAATGCGGACGGTCCTGCCACACAATGTTTTTCACCCACACGGCGATTCAACCAGTAGGCCAAGGCAGAATTAAAGTACACCTGAATCGTGATCGGCAGGGCAAGCATGGCAATAATGAGGGGTTGCTCCACGATGGCTTTTCCCTGAAAAGCGAACAGCAGGACTAAAGTCAGCAGCAGCGCGGAGATTGACCACGGGCCGATTTTTTCCAGCGTCTGATCAAAAGCGGCTTGTCCGTTTCTCAGTAATACGCGGCGTAATAGTTGCGAGAGGATGACCGGTATCACAATGTACAACACCACAGACACCAGCAGCGTATGCCACGGCACAACGATGGATGACATACCCAGCAACAAGGCAACCAGCGGCGCGAAAGCAAACACCATAATGACATCGTTCAAGGCGACCTGACTCAGTGTAAACAACGGCTCACCGGCAACCAGTCGACTCCAGACAAAGACCATCGCAGTGCAGGGAGCTGCCGCCAGCAAGATAAGTCCGGCGATATAGCTGTCGAGTTGCCCAGCGGGCAAGTAGGCGGCAAACAGATAGCGAATAAACAGCCAGCCGAGCAGCGCCATCGAAAACGGCTTGACCGCCCAGTTGATGAATAATGTCACGCCTATGCCGCGCCAGTGTTTGCGCACCTCATGTAATGCACCGAAATCGATACGCAACAACATGGGAATAATCATGATCCAGATCAGCAAACCGACCGGTAGATTCACCTTCGCCACTTCCAGACTGCCCAGCCAGTGAAACGGTGCAGGCATCATCTGTCCCAATACGACACCGACGACAATGCACAGAAAAACCCACAGGGTCAGATTGCGTTCAAATACATTCATAATTTAATCCTAATACTTATATCGGTTTGATCAGTGCTTGCAGCGCGCTGTCCGCCCGAGTGCTTCAAGCAATTCACGTCTGCACTAAAAACACCAGTGCCTGATCAATCTCTGTGCCGCACACACCGCTACTACAGCATAAGCCAGGATCGAACAGCTGATTTTTTTCCTGACGACCTCCTTAGTCCTGGATACGACCGATTTCAGACAATTTTTCTTTCAGTGTGAGCTTGTCGAGTTTATCGATGGGCAAACTCATGAATAAATGAATGCGACGTGCCAGTTGGTCAGCCGCTTTATTAAATGAGGCGCGGCGCGCTTCATCACCTTCAATATGTGCAGGATCAGGAATACCCCAATGTGCTGTAGCAGGATGCCCCAGCCAGAGCGGACAGACTTCTCCGGCCGCGTTATCACATACAGTAAAAATAAAATCTAATTCCGGCGCATCGGATGTAGCAAACTCATCCCAGCTTTTACTGCGTAGCCCTTCCATGCTGTGTCCATTGGCACTTAGCCATTCCAACGCACCCGGATTGACTTTACCAGCCGGTTTACTGCCTGCGCTATACGCCTTGAATTTACCTTTGCCCAAGGTATTGAATAACACTTCACCCAAGATACTGCGTGCAGAATTTCCGGTACACAAAATCAACACGTTGTATTGTTTTTCACTCATTTCATTTCCCTTAAGGTTATTAACAAAAATTACTCGGCACATTGCAAGCGGCCGGATTGCCACCGCAACAGTTTTCAGTCAAATAAGCCACCATGCCATTCATGACCTGAAAATTCGCAGAGTAATAAACAAATCGTCCCTCCTGCCGGCTCTCGATCAATCCCGTGTGACTTAGTATTTTGAAATGAAATGACATCGTGGCTGCCGACACATTGAGCTTTTCGGCAATTTGTCCTGCCGCCATACCTTCAGGACCACACGCCACTAACAGCCGATAGGACGCCAGTCGAGTTGACTGCGCTAATGCTGATAATGCCTCCACGACCTGCTTTGATTCCATTATATTATTTCCATAGTTAAACAACTATGGAAATAATAACCGAATCTAATCAAAACATCAACGACCCCGCACTGACCGCCACTGGCAACACATCCCGGTCATGGCGCATATACGGCGTGATGTTTATCACAGACCTGACATGACGAATCAAATAGGATGCAGCCCTTATTATCTTTTATATCCAGGACAGCGACATGAAATCAAGCACTACAAAAACCACACTCACTATGGCGGCTCTACTCTTTGTTGTATTCGGAATTCAGAGTTTACAGGCGACAACGAATGTAGATATTGACGTAAAACAGGCGCAAACCCTGAATATCCAAGGTGCATTATTACTGGATGTGCGCGAACCGGCTGAATATAGCGAAGTACATGCAGTCAATGCCACACTAATTCCATTGGGTCAGTTAAATGCAAGACTTGATGAAATAGCGGCTTACAAAGATAAACCTATCGCCGTGATGTGCCATTCAGGCAAGCGCTCGGCAAAAGCGGTTCATTTGCTGCAGGAAGCCGGTTACAGTCAGATCAGTAATGTGACAGGCGGAATTGTAGCGTGGGAAAAAGCCGAATTAAATGTAGTACGTGCAAAATAAAAAGCGACGTGTGTGACTAAAGTCACTGAACACACACAATTCAGGGCGTACAGTTAAAACCTCTTTAAATTTACTGGCGTATGACCATGAACCGCACCCTGCTAAACACCCTGCTCGGCATTAGCCTTAAGCATACAATACACACCCCCGGCATAAAATTGTAGTCAATTTAATTTTTACCAATTGGAGATCAAAATGTACAAGAAAATAACGCTGTCAGCATTAACCGGTGCGATGCTTTTTTCATCCGGTGTTGCGCTGGCAGCTGAGGGTGCGGCAGGCGATCAAACCAGAGTTCAGCAAACCACGGGCAGACAGTTGATGACACCCGAAGAACAAAATGAGCAACGTTCAAAAATGCGTGATGCCAATTCTGCCGAAGAACGTAAGAAAATACGTCAAGAACATCACGAGAAGATGAAAGACAGAGCCAGGGAAAAAGGCGACGTTATTCCGGATAACGCACCTGCTCGCGGCCAGGGTGGTGGAATGGGTGGCGGTCAAGGTGGGGGTATGCGCGGTGGTCGCTAAGCGTTCAACAAGAAGAGCCTGAATTCATTCAGGCTCTTCTTGTTTCGGACGCCCTTACACAAACCACGACTTGCCCCCAATCGAGCACCCTACCCTGAATCCTGAAAAAGTACGCAGCACATTCATATCGCCAAGTTCCATCCAGGACAGGCAGAAGCGCTGCTGGATAAATTTATATATGCATGTTCGGCAATTGGGCAAATGATTTTTGTGGAGCCTTTAACAGTGGAAATTGGTTTATTTGTAATGGCACTTGGCGTGGTTTATCTTCTGCCGGGGCCGGACATGATACTCTTGCTTGAGACCGGCGCACGCCAAGGAAGGTCACTTGCCCTGGCGACAGCGATTGGGCTTGCTATAGCACGCTCTTTACATGTCGCTTTGTCAGCGATAGGATTATCAGTGCTGTTCAAAAATGAACCATGGACTTTTGACTTTGTACGGTATGCAGGTTCAGCCTATCTGGTCTGGCTGGGAATAAGCATCCTGCGTGCAAATTCCGACCTGAATATACGGGCGTCTAACTTTCCAATAACGAGCATTAACCAGCACAGCATTCATCAGGCTATACAGCGAGGCTTACTGACTAACCTTTTGAACCCGAAAGCACTGCTGTTTTGTTCCGTTTTATTGCCGCAGTTCATTAGCACAAAAGTTGGGGAAACGATTCCTCAGTTCATATTATTAGGAACTGTACTCGTCCTGATAGGGTCAATGTTCGATGTGATTTATTCTTTTAGCGGGTATTGGCTGGGAAGTATCATGAGTAAGTGTCCCAAACTGCAAAAACGCCAGCGTTACTTATTTGGCATACTGCTTATCGGTTTTGGTGCACGAATGGGTTTTACACAGTAAAAGGCCGTTGCATATGACCAACCAACCTGGCCTATACGATTCTGGCGCGAATACAGTCGGCATACAGATTAAAACCATTAGGTTTAAACAACTGCCGAATAAAGATGGATGGAATTTCGTCCGGCATCTTTAGCCTGATACATTGCCAAATCTGCCCACTGGAGTATTTCCTCTTGACTCCCTTCATGATTGACAAACATTGCCACGCCAATACTTGCCGTACAGCGATGTGTAACCATTGAGCTAAGGCCTTCATCATGGTTAACAATCAACAAGTAAGGCGAAGATAAAACAGCTAATACTTTTTCAGCAACCAGCAAAGCTTGCGAAGTCGCACCTGTTTTATCCGCTTTTAGCCCGCTTAACATCACCACAAACTCATCGCCGCCGAAGCGCGCCACGGTGTCCATTTCACGCACGCAGGATTTTATTCGATTAGCGGCTTCAATCAATAACAAATCGCCGACCACATGACCGTGCGTATCGTTTAGTGGTTTGAAGTTATCCAGATCAAGGAACATAAGTGCGCCATAAAGACCATTCCGTTTACTAATCGCCAAGGCTTGAATTAACCTGTCATTTAATAAACGACGATTGGGAAGATTAGTGAGCGTGTCATAAAAAGCAAGCTGACGAATCTGATCTTCAGCAAACTTACGCGTTGAAACATCTCGGACCACGGCTTGTAGCACTGTTTCTCCGTCCAGTTGCATACTATTCAAGACCACATCAGCAAAAAAAGTCTGGCCGTTATCTAACCGTCGATGCAGCCACTCAAAATGACAGCCGCCCTGCGCTAGCGCACTGGCAATATGCTGATTTGATAGCGCAAGAGAACATTCGCCATTCGGCTGCAACGCGGGTGACAAATCACCGGGGTGTTTGCTATAAAAAACTTCATTATCAGCAACACCAAACAGCGCCAAAGCGGCCCGATTACAATTGAAAAAACCAGTTTCGTTTAACAGCATAATCGCATCACTGGTTGTATCGTATAAGGTGCGTAACAACGTTTCTGAACGGTCCAATTCTTTTTTAGCCCGCTCACTCTCGATTAACTCACGAGATAATTGCAAGGTACGCTTCTCGACCTTATTTTCCAATTCAAACTTGCTATCTCGTACCACCTGGATCATGTGTTTAAACTGAGCTGACAGCTTCGCTATCTCTCCTGTTCCAAGCAATGGCACCTCAACATCATAGTTTCCAATTTCGATTTGTTCCATCGTGAGCGCCATACTGTGCAATGGCTTCAACACCAGTCGATGCAACATGACCGCCGCCGAAATCAAGCCCAGCAAGAATAACAATGTAAATATGGAAATAAAATTGAATCCCTGCAAAATATTCAATGAGTCGCCATCCATCACCGTCAAATCAAACCAGCCCACCTCCGGCAGGTAAGCAACACCCAACAGCATTTTCTTACCTGCATAGGTGACCCAGAGTGTCTCAACCTGACCCGGTGCTGATTCCAAACGTCGCATAGCGCTACGCAAATGTTCAATATCAAGCGCATCCGTTAATAACACATCAACCTTACGGTGTTGATCGACAGACTTGGTAAGACTCGCATAATCAATCAGCGATCTGTCCTCATGAAGTTGTATTGCCATATCCCGATCGATAAACAGATTATGAATACCTGATCCCACAACACCGACCGAACTCTGTAAAAAGTCACTAATAGCAATACCCGTACCAATAACAGCCACAACCTGATCGGCTTTTTTCACAGACACATTGATCCATACTTTTGTATTACCCAAATGTTCATCAGGGTCGACATTGATTTGGTAATCCTGCCGTGCGGCAACGGTCGCAAAAAACCATGCATCAACGGATTTATCGGGCAACAAGGTATAACGTAACTGTTTACCATCAAATTGATGGGCTGCATCGTTAAAATAGTAATGTCCGGACTTCACTACCCCGGCAAAGTAACTGCGATCTTGAAATTTCAAACGGTACTGCTCTAACACCACAAGAGCACGCTGCCGGACTGAGCCATCCTCTTCGTGCAAGGCCAGCTCAAGTATCGCAGGATCAGAGGCTAATTGTTTGGCCAGGGAAATTTCACGCAATAACGGTTGCAAGGTACGATTTTTGTCGAAGAGCACCTGCTTATCCGCCAGACGTAATCCCCACTGCTCGTTAATTTTCGTTACCAGATATTCGGAATAAATCCATATCGCCAACATAAAGGCGAAAAAGATCAGGGTCATCAAGAACATGAAGCGCGTTTTTAGTTTCATGGCTGTGTATGTCTTAATGCTGAAAGTAAATTACGGAATAATTGCAAAATTTGTTATCAATTAACACCGAAAGTAGGGGAATTATACTATGAAATCCGGGTCAGCTTGAACGCGATTTATTCCAGCCCATCAATATCAAACCCAGCAAGGCCATTGCCGCACTGCAAGTATACAAGCTGCCGGCGCCCAGATATTTCCAAACAGGACCACTAAACAATCCTCCTAAAATTCCTCCCGCGCCATAAGTTAAACTTCCAAATAGCGCCTGCCCTTTTGCCTGATGACGTCCTTTGAAAATCTCGTGCACCCGCCCAACTGACGCCGCGTGATAAGCACCAAAGGTTGCAGCATGCATCACCTGCGCCACAAGCAACAACAACAAAGAATCCACACACCAGCCAATCAAGGAAAAACGTACCACGGCTATAGCCAGGCTCACTTTTAAAATTGACGTTAAATCGTAACGACGCGTCAATGCCGGCATCCAGAAAAAAACAGCAATTTCACAGATTACACCCAGCGCCCACAAGCCACCGACGGCAGTTTTACTATAGCCGTGTTCAACAAGGTAGATTGAAAAAAAGGTGTAATAAGGGCCATGCGCTGCCGACATCAAAAAACAAGCTACAAACAAGACCAGCACGGCAGGCTGAAATAAAATTTTCCGTATAGAGTGATGATCGGTGTGATGTGCCAGGACGGGCGTCCCGGGCATTTGACAGGAAAACAATAAAATCCCCAATTCACAGAGCAAGCCCGCCCATAATAACCAGCTAATAGCAATATAATCCAAGGCATAGCCCAAACACGATACAGAAAAGATAAAACCTATTGACCCCCAGGAACGCAGCCTTCCGTAATGCGCCGTATGCGCCCCCAGATAACTTAATGTTGTCGCCTCGACCAAAGGCATGGATGCACTCCAGAAAAAACTCATCAAAGCCAGCGCTGCCAACATCCCCCAAAAACTACTCGTCATAAACAGTCCAAGATAGAAAATTGCACTCAAACTTGCCGCGATTATCACTATTTTTCGACGGTTACCCGTATGATCAGCAAGCCAACCCCAAAGATTGGGTGCCAGCATTCTCATCATTGGTTGCACTGACATCAAGATACTTATATCAACCATATTAAAGTGCAGGGACTGCAGATATAAGCTCCAATAGGGCGCAAACATCCCAATGAAGGCGTAGTAGAAAAAATAAAATCCGGCGATACGCCAATAGTAGTTTTTAGATTGATCCACTTGATAAGTTAAAGCCTAGTTTAAAAAATTATTAACGATTTCTTGTTAGATGGTCATTTGCAAAATTAGCGTACCCTGTACACATTACGCCATAAAGGAATAACCATGAATCCCAGAACGCGACAAATTCTCGACCAAATAACGGCACTTGAAGCCGAGCTACAAAAAATCCTGCTCGAATCAGAAACAAAACTCAGTTACCAGATAAAAAACAGCCGCATTGTTTTTGAAAAGAATCTTGAAGCAGCCCACCATCGCGTAAAATTAGGGCTGTTTCGCTGGTTTATGACAGTTCGTCCGCAAAATTATCTCACCATGCCCATCATCTACGGCATGGCGATCCCACTGATACTCTTTGATATGTGTATCAGTCTTTATCAACTAAGCTGTTTCCCCATTTACAGAATTTCAAGGGTCAAACGTGCAGGCTATTTCGTGATTGATCATCAGCATTTAGCTTATCTCAATATCATCGAAAAAATTCACTGCGTCTACTGCTCCTACGGTGTAGGGTTGCTGGGCTATGCTCAGGAAATTATCGCGCGTACGGAACAATATTTTTGCCCCATCAAACACGCAACGAAAATCCTCAGCCCGCACTCACACTATGCTCAGTTCCTGACGTACGGCGATGCCACTCACCTTCATGAAAAAATGGAGGCACTCCGCACCGAACTGGCTAAAACTTCTGACTAATATATTTCTAACGCAATAACTTCCGGGTCGGTTTAGGGTGTTCAGATGCAAGACACGCACGCCGGTAAGACTGTAAAGTCCTTTGTACTCGCCCCAATACACTACCATGAGGATATTCGCCTTCTGCATCCTGCTTGCCTGCTGGCAAATCCATTAACAACGCGATTGCATCACTCACATTTTCCGCCGTATAGATATGAAACACACCTTGCTCGACCGCTGCAATAATTCCGGCATCCAGCATCAGGTGACGACGATTTCGCGCTGGAATCAACACGCCCTGATGTCCATCTAACCCCACTGCCTGACAAAGTCGAAAATATCCTTCTATCTTCTCGTTAACGCCACCGATAGGCAGAACCTCACCATGCTGATTGAGCGAACCTGTCACAGCAATACCTTGCTTAACGGGCAAACCCGACAAGGCGGAAAGTAACACGAACAATTCCGCACAAGATGCCGAATCGCCCTCCACACCGAAATATTCCTGCTCAAAAACCAAAGACGCATTGAGCGCTAAGGGTGCAATAGGCGAAAACAGGGCAGACAGATAGTTTTGTAAAATAAACACGCCCTTATCGTGTATCGGCCCTGACATTTCAACTTCACGCTCGATATTAATCAGCCCGTCATTTCCCGCGAAGGTTAGCGCCGTAATTCTGACCGGATAACCGTACCGACAATCACCCTGATCTATCACCGTCAATCCGTTAATCTGACCTATCCGCGCTCCTTGAACCGTAATTAAAACTTCACCCTCCAGAATGGCCTGTTGCATACGTTGTTCAGGGTAATCATGACGTCGCATACGCGCAAGACGGGCGGCCTTAACATCCTGAGCCTCAACCAACTTTCCCTGACGCGTTCGAGCGTGTGCAGCACTTTCCATCAAAAGCGCCTCAGTATGCGAGAAAATCGCACTCTGGCGAGACTGATCATCCGCTTCACGATGTGCCTCTTCGAGCAACGCTGCAACGGCTGAAGCGGAAAAATGAGGGAGACTCAGATCATGACAACGATGCGCAACGAAGATAGCAAAAGCCTGCTGCGTTTCCGTGTTGCTCAAAAAGCTCTCCGCAAAGTCCACCTTGACCCGAAAACGGCAGGCAAATTCAGGATCCGCCTCCTGCATTTCATAATACTGCTCACGCGTAGCAATCAGTATGATCTTAACTTCCACTTCAACCGCCTCAGGTTCAAGGCAAACAGCTGCAATGGGCGCGAAAGCCGTACCCGGCTCCTCAATCTGTAATCGACCGCTGCGCAGAAAACGCCGTAACTTTTCCCATACCAAAGGATCGGCCAACAAGTCACGCAAATGTAACAACAGGAAGCCGCCATGCGCGCGCAGTAAAGATCCTGAGCGTATCCGGGAAAAATCAGTTTCCAACACATCATTTTCAGATCGATATTCGATGCTGCCAAATAAAGAACGAAACAAGGGATTGTCTTCAACGATAACAGGGGCCCCAAGCAAAGCCGCGTTATCGACGACCAAATTCACCCGATAACAGGTTAAAATCTGACTCAATGCGTCGAGTCTGGCCTCCTCATCCACGTCAGATGAAATAAACAAATCCAGATTATCCAGCACGTCACTCAAAAGCGCGTCCAAATACGCAGCCAGTTTAATCTCATCCTTGTTTTTTTTCTGGAACCGGGCGCGAATTTCCTGCAATTCATGTTCAATCAAAGGCGTGACCAACTGACGGCGCAAAGCCGTCAGAGACTCTTTCATGGCGCGCTCCACAGGCCGGGTTTTCTCCAGAAAACAAGTAATTTCGCTACGCAAAGCCTGTTCATCCTGATCAATTTTGGCGCGCTGCTCCTTGGATAATGCCAGCACTTCAGGCTCGGTTATCGCTACCCTTTTCTCGTTCATCAAGGTAAATACTAAATGCCCTGATTCCCTGTGCAAAACGAAATGATGTGCTTCAGCATAAGCAGCCAAGTCAGCATAAGCGAGCGACTCATGATTTTTATACTCTTGTTGAATACGTGCACTTTCCGCCTTGAATCCCTGCCTATCAAAACATATCGGGATTTCTGTCTGCAATATCTTACTCAGTTGCAACATCAACTGACGCAACGCTCTACCCTGTCCCGCAGGCAAGCGCAAAGCAAGCGGATGCTCTGGTACATCGAAATTATGCAAGTAACATAAGTCGGGTGGCACGGCACGATGCATCGCAGCTTCTAGCATCGCATGTTTGAGTAATGAGGATCGCCCACTCCCAACCTCCCCTATCACAAACAAATTGTAATCCGCCTGTTCCATAGACAGACCAAAAGTTGCTGCTGCGTGCGCACGCTCTTGACCAATCCAGGATAGCGGAGACGAAACCAATTCAGAAGTATCTGAATATAATAGATTTTTAACATCAATGGTCAAACGTAGTTCAGCAGGAATCAAACGGGATATCGACATTTTTATCTAATCAGTGAAAAACGTTACAATTGTAACGAATAAGACGCGGCATAGGCAGGATGGATGACAGGGGCGCTCAGCAACCAGGCTATATTTGCCCTCTTGTGTGCCGCCATCGCCGCCCGGTTGCCAGCATGGCGGTGCTCACTGATGATACAAAAAACGGGCATCCGAAGACCCCGCTGCTAGATCTTGGACGCTCCACGGTTACTGTGTCAGAGTCGATTACGCAAGTCATCGTAAACATCATTTCTGGTGGCGACGGACAGGATGGTGAGCAGGCGGTCAGCGTCGTTGACGTGGTAAATAAGACGAAACTGTGGGGTGGTTATTTTTATTTTGTAACAGTCGGTCAGCTCGCGCAGAGCATCCTTTAAAACGCGCGGTTGCATAAGGCGCTCTTTGGCGAATTTATCCTTGAAGCGGCGTTTTATGCTGCCGTCCAATTTAGCCCATTCTTTTTCGGCCTCGGTATGGATGGCAAGCTCATAGGTCATTCAGTTTAACCCGGCGTGCAAGATTTAAGGTAGGCAGGCGAGTTTTGGCGCGATTTTCGGCGATACGGTCTGATATGGAGTCCAGCATGGCTTCCATCAGTCTGGGTGAAACAATGTAGCCCGCCGGTTTGTTGTGATTAAGTATGGCGACGGCCTGATCTTCATCTTCGGCGCGCTGAAGAACGCGCATGGGCGACTCGCGCAATTCGGTGACACCGATAGTGATTTCAGCATGAATAGCGTTCATTATTATGTCCTTTAAAATGTGTTTTTCATTCTATGTGTTTACCTGTTGAAGGTCAACAATCTAACAGGCATTCTTAATATCGCGTAATGCAATAACGCAATCCAGCCCTCGCTCATACTTACAAAAAATTATTATTTCGGTATAATCCTAAATAATTCAAAGGAGTGGAAATGATAGCCCTGGAAAATGAAGTCCCGAACGACGATTACGACAGTCCCTGGAAAGAAGCGATTGAGCGCTACCTACCCGAGTTTATGGCTTTTTATTTTCCGGCAGCTCACGCGCAGATTGATTGGCAGTGCGGTTACGTATTTCTCGATCAGGAATTGGGTGCCGTGGTGCAGGATGCCGAGCTGGGTAAACGGTTTGTCGATAGACTGATCAAAGTCCGTCGTTTGACAGGTGAAGAAGACTGGATTTATATCCATCTTGAAGTGCAAGGAACCCGTCAGGCTGAATTTGCCGAACGCATGTTCGTCTATAATTACCGTCTTTATGATCGTTATCGCCGCCCGGTTGCCAGCATGGCAGTGCTCGCTGATGATACAAAAAACTGGCATCCGACTTCATTCGGCTACACGGTACTGGGCTGTGAACATTTATTAAAATTTCCAACCGTAAAATTGCTGGACTACGCGGGATTAGAAGATCAGCTGCTGAAAAACGAAAATTCCTTTGCATTGATTACGCTGGCGCATCTGTTGACGCGTGCGACCCGCAAGGATATGAATGCGCGTTTTGCCGCAAAATGGCAGTTAATCCAACTGTTATACCAGCGCGGTTGGGACAAGCAGCGCATCATTGATCTGTTTTTGGTGCTGGACTGGATGATGAGACTGCCGGTACATTTGAAACAGGAACTGTGTCACAACATAGAACTATTAGAGGAGAGCAAAAAAATGAGATACGTGTCTTCGGTAGAAGAAGTGGGAATTGAAAAAGGTATTTTGCAAGGTATGCAGCAAGGTATGCAGGAAGGAAAACGGGAAGGAAAACGGGAAGGCAAGCAGGAAGGTGAGGCGCTGGCGTTGCAACGTTTATTGACCAAGCGCTTTGGACCGATTCCTCTGGATGTGACGGCACGGATTGCTGATGCGACCGTGGAACAGATAGAAGCTTGGTTTGATCTGTCTATCGATGCAGAAAAAATCACAGATGTTTTTGATACTACCTCACACTGAGACAGTAAAAAAGCTACGTAACCTTGTGTTCGAATGTAGACCCCGCCCTCGTTAGGGCGAGTTCTGATTTCTGAAAAATGTTGGAATGTGAGACCTGACCCCGCCCCGGTGCAAAATGGCAGTTAATCCAACTGTTATACCAGCGCGGTTGGGACAAGCAGCGCATCATTGATCTGTTTTTGGTGCTGGACTGGATGATGAGACTGCCGGTACATT
>CAIOSY010000103.1 GCA_903861075.1 uncultured Nitrosomonadales bacterium | reverse complement strand
GCAGAACCATGAACATTATGGCAATCCGAACAGCTGACTTTGCCTTCCAGTATCGGATGATGAGACTGTTTATTGACTTGGGCGCGCTGCTCTTTGTGACAGGTAAAACACACCTCAGGTTGCGTACGTTTGTCACGTACATTGTCATGCGCAGTATGGATTTTATGACATGAACTACAAGCTACGTCGCGAACTTCATGCGCACTGCCAGCCCATAAGTGGCGTTTACTATCTTTTGAGTGGCACGACAGACAGGCTCCGTTTTTATCTGCTGAAGGCGTCGCACTGTTCCTGCCGAACACCTGATCAGGTTTAGGTGGTTTATCACTGCCTTTATGACCCAGATGGGCGATGCTCTCGCCATGGCAACTGGTGCAGGTTGGCGTACGACCATCGGCAGTAACACCATGACTGGTTTTACCGATAGATAACAATTGCGGGGAATCGGATTCGTCGTGACAGGCGGTGCATTTGGCATCGCCGCGTAATACGAGATCCTTGGAAGCTGTTTTCAACACTTCAGCCGGTTTTGTTGCCGGCTCTGCCGAGGCTAAAAAAACGTGACCGATATCCTTACCCTGCTTGCCCGCCTCTGCGGCAAATGAGAGCGGCGCCAGTACGCCCAGCAAGGCGCACATCGTTAGTACTTTTGAAAACAGCTTCATTTTAATTCTCCCTGACATTTATTACTGCTGCGCGACTCAATCCAGAACCGCGCTTTTAACAACTAACTTAGAGCGACAAAATCCAGCCAACCAGATTCTTGATTTGTGATTGGTCTTTGGTGTCGATAATTTTGTGGTTTTCTTCCGTACCATCTTCCAACTTCACTTTTGGACCCGTCGTGATGTTCTTGATGATCTTGTCTTCACCATCGCTCTTGCCTTTGTATTTGATCGCAACGCTCTTGTAGGAAGGCCCTTTTTTGGTCTTGTCTACGGCGTGACACTTGAAGCAATCATTCTTCTTGGCGAGTGATTTTGCTGCATCTTCATCGATAGCAGCATGAGCGGTACTAAAAAATCCAGTGACTAAAATTAAGGTCAGGCTTGCGATTAGTTTCATGTTTTTCTCCTATTAAATTAAAAAATATTTTATGAGTCCGTGACAAACACGGACTCCATTCCGACTCAGGTATTACCGACAAACCCGATGATTACCAACACCAGCAAGGTCAGACCGATTGCAATCAGGGTCAATCCCAGCACTTTAGAGGCCAGCGTCATCTTCCTCGACGGCGCATCCACCAGATACTTTTCCAGCTCGCCCGATTCAACCAGACGGTTGTAATGCTCGGTATGTTCGCGCTTAAACTCTTCAACCGGCACGGAACCCGTGAACATCACCACATCAGGAGGAGGGAACTTGTCCGGTCTGAAGTGATTGTTAAAGAAGTGCACTGTAAACAGGAACACCGCTGCCAGGAAAGCTTCCTCACCATGAACCAGCGTCAAGACATTGAACATCCAGCCCGGCAGGATAGAGGCGGTTACATGAGGGAAAGCCAACATCAAACCGCTGCTACCGATAATACCCACGCCCCAGAACACCGCCCAGAAGTCGAACTTCTCCCAGTATGTCCAGCGATCAAACACCGGACGAGGGCCGCGACCAAAGAACCACTTGAACATTTCAATAATCTTTTGCAGATCATTCCAGTTCGGGATCAGGGAATCAGGGCCAAACCACTTAAACGTCTTGCTGCGCAACAGCTTCGTCAGCACATAGATCAACTGAACGATAAAGATACTCAGGAAAGCCGTTGCACAGATGCGGTGGATGATGCCGGCAATTTTCGCGCCGCCCAATGCCCTGACAACCACGTGCGCCCATTCGGTATCCGCGTAGAACACCAGCATACCGGTCAGGATCAACGTCATCGTGACCATGGCAAAGATCAGATGCGCGCTGCGTACCAGCTTGCTGAAACGACGGATTTGCTTACCCTTTGCCGCTCCCTTGAGCAGTTCATTGACTTTAATGTGCGCCTGAGTATTTCCCTTTTCATTGTGGTGTACAGGACAGCCATCCTTGCGTTCACGGTAATACCACAGTGCGGAATGAACCCAGAAGAAGGCAAAAACAGCCGCCAGCAAGCTCAACATAAATTTCGAAGCGATCCACATTTGCGGATACTTCTCAAAATCATGGGTATTCGCGTGAGGCGCAAAGGAAATAAATCCGGGCGTGGCTTTTTGCAAGCCGGCCCAGCCTTGATTGCCGCTATGACATTGCTGACAGGTTTTCAGACGATTATTAGGATGCACAGTCGATTCAGGATCGGTCGGCGACAAAATTCCGTGACTACCATGACAGTTATAGCATTTAGCCGTGTAACCATAGCCCAGCGCATTCACCTGACCGTGAAAAGTTTCCGAATAGGATTTCAGATTTTCTTTATGACACCCGCCACACGCATGCACGATATCCAGTTTAAACGGCTCAGCAGAAGTATTGGTTATGCCGTGCGAAGTATGGCAGTCAGTACACACCGCCGCCTTGGAGTTATGTTCATCCAGCACTTTTTTACCGTGCACCGACGTTCCATATTCCTCCAACTCATCACTGTGACATTTTTCGCCGCAGGTTTTCGGTATCGTCAGATGCCATGCTGTTCTTCCTACACTGCCTTTAGGAGGGACATTGAATGAGTGCGTATCATGGCAATCATCGCAACTGGCATTTGAACGGGTTGGATCGTCTTTGCTTTTTAGTGCATGGAAAGTTTTCTTGTAAGCTTCGATATTCTGAACAACAACCCCCAAACGGGATTTTTCTTCAGTCAGATTATCTTTTTTGGCCATATCCCACAGCGTGGTATGACATTGCACACAGCCGGTTGTTTTAGCTTCAGCCTTGTGTGGACGCGCACCATCTTTAATACCCGTATGACAGGAAATACATTGAAGATCGGCGTGCACACTCTTGCTGTATGACAACTTTTTAATGGCATGTAATGCGCGCATCTCATCGCCCTTGGCGGCAACTTTGATTTCCTTATTGCCGTTATGACACTTCAGGCAGGACGCATTATCAAGCTGATCATGCAGTTGTGCGGGCGTTGCTGCTACGGGCACTTCCTCTGTTTCAGCCTGTACTGACAAGGATATTGCGAACAATCCCGCAAGTAACCATGTTGCTAATTTAACTGGATTCATAATAAGACGCGGACGACGGTGAATTAACTAGCCATCTATTAAGCAATATTTATGCCAGTCTTTAATATTTTCTTGGAATATATAATATTCGTAATAATTTCAACAAACTAAAACCTTGCGCATTCAAAGCCCACCTCTAAAGTTCCGGATTAAAACCCGGAGCATGCCAGGATGCAGGCAAAATCGTTACTTTATGGTAACCTTACACACAAGAGACAATCAGAGCGCAATAGCAAAACTCACGAACCGACCTAAAACACTGACCTGAGAAGGGCGAACCCTCAAAAAGCGTGAAGACGCGCTTAAAAACATCTTTATTTTAGTCGTATTTTTCATCAGACTTGCCTGTCAACCCCCGTCTCCGGCACGTAAATTGCTAATGTATACTCACATAAAAACAAGCAACACCGGCTTATTCGTAGCGAACAGCGCCATACAGAACCCGACAACGTTTCTAAACAGTAACAAATGGTTTATTTCCGATTTCACGGTTACCACACAGTAACAAGGGATAATTTGAAAACTTTAACTCATCTCATTTTGGCTTGTACATTATTATTTAGCGCCGTCATCGCGCAGGCTGAGTCATTCAAACTGGGCATCACCTCCGCCACAGCACGCGGTCAATATGCGCTATTGGAAGAATGGCGGGACTATCTGCAAATCAAGCTTGATCACCCTGTTGAATTCGTTTTTCGAGACAGCTATCTTGAATTATTGGATTTAATGAAACAAAAAAAACTCGATTTCGCATGGGTGTCATCCCCCGCCTATCTGGAAAATGAACAGAAAATGAGCTTGCTGGTCACCCCTGTTTACAAGGGGCACCCGTTTGATCACGCTTATCTGATTGTTCCTGCAACAGATCAGCGCACGCAAAGCCTGTTCAATCTCAAAAACAAGGTTTTTGCCTACGTTGATCCTGATTCGAGCACAGGCTATCTTGATCCCAAACACCAATTAAAACTTGCAGGCAAAAATCCGGAGCGCTTTTTCAAAAAGGCTTTTTTTACACGGGATGAACAAAAAATTGTTGCTGCTGTAGCCATCGGCTTAGCAGATGCCGGCTCCATGTCCGGCTTTGCCTGGGATACTCTGGCACTTTCACGCCCCGACATCACCGCACAAACGCGGGTCGTCAGCAAATCGGCGGCCTATGGATTTCCCCCGGTTATCGTTCGCAACACGCTAAGCCAGACAGATAGCCGAAAAATGCAGCGGGTGTTACTGGACATGAAAAATGACGTTGACGGCCTAAAATTACTGCAACGACTTAACATAGAAGGATTTATCCTTGCCGATAAAAAACTGTATGAAGGCGTGCAACGGATGATGATACACATGGGGGATTTATGAAAATTTTTCTTAATCTCAGTTATCGCTACAAAATCCCGCTCTGGGGCAGCTTACTCATCATTATCTCCGTGCTGATTGCCTCTGCCACTTTTATAGGCAATACCTACCACCAGGTCGAAAAAGATCTTGCCATTGATTCGGAAAAGCTCGGCTATTCGCTAAAATCGAGTCTCTATAATGCGCTGCTACAGGATGATATTTGGCGCGCTTTCGAAATTGTTACCGAAGCAAGCCAGCGCGGCAGTTCAAGCATGGTACTGGTAGAAAACATCCTTATTATCGACAACAATCAACGCGTGATCGTCTCTACCCAACCCAGGCAAACGCCGATGTTCTCCGAACTAAAGCAACTAGGGGCTGACTTTAGCGAAATTACCCATCACGTCACACAATGGAATAGCGAACAGGCGCAAACCATATACTTACCTGATTCTAAACATTATTATTCGATTACACCCATTTCTCGCGACCACACCAGTCTGGGCACCTTGATCATTGTTCATTCCAAGGATGTATTTTTACCCTTGTTCGCCAAAAATGCACGCAACGGATTGCTGGTCGGCGCGATCATTTTAATGATCCTGCTCCCCTTTAACTGGTATTGGGGTCAGCGCATGGCCTTCCCGTTGGTGCAACTGGCCGCACGCATGGCGCAATTAGGCAAGAAATGGCCGGACGATCTCGACCCCAACTTATATGAATATCATGACGAACTTGGCCTGTTATATGAAGCTTACAATCAGCTCTTAAACGACCTTAAAACCAAAGAGTCGCTGGAAATGCAAATTGTGAAATCGGACCGGCTGGCAGCCTTAGGGCAACTTGCGGCGGGCATTGCACATGAAATAAACAACCCCTTGAGTGGCATGCTGATGTCGATAGATACACTCAAGTACCACACTGACACCAGTCCTTTAACCCAAAAAACCATTTCGCTCATCGAACGCGGTCTGATGCAAATCAAAGATACGGTCGCCGCTTTACTGGTTGAAGCAACCACTAAAAGCCGCAATTTAGCGCCTCTGGATATTGAAGATGTATTAAAACTAATTACTCCTATGAGCGGGAAAAAAAACTTACACATTACATGGCATGCCAGCCTAACTGATGAAGTGCCGCTTCCTTCCACTTTTATACGCCAGATTCTGATCAATTTACTGATGAATGCAATCAAAGCCGCTGCGGTACAAGGTGAAGTATCTTGCGACATTGACATTCAAGATGCAAAGCTGATTATTTCCGTCTCCAATGATGGCAATATGCTCAACCCGGAACAAATATCCCATCTTTTCGAGCCTTTTTGCACTTTTAGCGAAGGGGGACACGGATTGGGACTTTGGGTGACTTATCAGATTGTCACTCAACTCGGCGGGACTATTTCGGTTAAAAAAGAACCTCACGAACACATGAATTTCACCGTTAAAATACCCTTGCCTGCAGTTTAATTTTCATTCGCGCTGTCAAAACGATGGCAGCGCCCGGCGAGAAAGATGAGCGCAATAATCATCACTTGAAAAATATCAGGGCGGCATCCTTGCCCAACCCGCTTTGGAGTCATTTATGAACGAGTATCGCATCTGCATTATTGAAGATGATCTGATTATGGGCGAAGCGCTTTCTGTACGCTTTGAGCTCGAAGACTATCAATGCGACTGGTTTAAAACGGGCACATCAGCCATTCAGGCCTTTGGAAACATCAAATACGATGTGGTGATCTGCGATATTCAGCTACCCGATATTAACGGTGAGGAATTATTCAAGCGTTTAAAAGCAACCGAAGCAAATCTGCCCCACTTTATTTTCACGACAGGATATGGAACCATAGACCGGGCAGTCAGATTACTTAAACTGGGCGCTCAGGATTACCTGACAAAGCCACTGGATATTCACGCACTACTCAAATCCGTTCGCACATTATGTACCCGCGCTCAATGCACCGTGACGCGTGAAACCATGCTGGGCATCTCCAGTGCAATGCGAAATATTGAGTCCTTGCTGCCCAGGATTGCCAAGAATCCCACTTCCGTTTTAATCACGGGAGAATCCGGTGTCGGCAAGGAACGTCTTGCGCGTGCACTACGCAGCCAATACGACCCGGATCAAAAATTACCTTTCGTGACGGTTAACTGCGGGGCGCTCTCTGAAAGTTTGCTGGAAGCCGAGCTATTTGGCTATAACAAAGGCGCATTTACCGGTGCGCTACGGGAAAAACGCGGTCTGTTTGAATTAGCCGATGGCGGAACACTGTTTCTCGATGAGGTAGGTGAAATGTCTCCCGCCATGCAAGTCAAACTTTTGCGCGCCATCCAGGAACGACAAATCATTCGGGTCGGTGCCGAAACACCCATCAATATTGATATAAGACTGATCTGCGCCACCCATCAGGATCTTAAACAAATGGTGGAGTTAGGCAAATTCCGCGAGGATTTGTACTATCGCATCCACGTAATCCATTTGCACATTCCCCCTTTACGCGAGCGAAAAGAAGACATTTTATGGCTGGCAGAACGATTACTAGCGGACTGGAATACAGGAAACTCCGATCCACACACCCTTCCTAAGCACGTTGAACAAGCCCTGCTTAATTACCCGTGGCCGGGCAATATACGCGAACTTAAACACTGCCTGGAACGGGCTTGCATCCTGTCGCAACAAACAGAACTCAACACAGAACTGCTGTTTGATGGCATACCGACACCCTTAATGGAAACGGAGAACGCAGCTGAATCGCTGAGCGCATACATACAGGCCTGCGAACGAAAATACATTTCCAATTGCCTGCAAGGAAATGAAGGACGAATTTCAGATACGGCTGCGGCATTGGGTATCAGCCGCAAAAACCTGTGGGAAAAAATGAAAAAACTCGCGTTATAACACCTGACACTATCTTAAGTTTATGACAGGCCAATCCTGCTGCTGAGCGTAGGCACGCAATTTTTCATCAGGATTAGCCGCAACAGGCGTTTTGACCAGACAAAGCAGTGGCAAATCGTTGTGTGAATCGCTATAAAACGTACTGTTTTCAAAACTGTCCAGCGTCCGGCCTTGCGCGGCCAGCCAGTTATTTAAGCGTGTGATTTTCCCTTCTCTAAAACACGGCACACCCTCCACCCGACCGGTAAATTCACCTGCAATATGCTCAGGTTCCGTCGCCAACAGATGCTCTATACCAAATTCACGGGCGATAGGCGCTGTAACGAAGCTATTCGTCGCGGTAATAATCACGCACAAATCCCCGGCATTGCGGTGCTGCTGTACGAGATTCAGCGAAGCGTGAGTCATCATAGGCAGGATACGTTCACGCATAAATTGCGCGTGCCAGTCATTTAGCGTTTTGCGAGAATGGCGCGACAGCGGTTTTAGCTGAAAATCAAGAAACTCGTGAATATCCAGCGTCCCCGACTTATATTGATCATAAAAAGTCTGGTTTTTCACTTCAAACAGTTCGCGATCCAATACGCCTATGTGTATCAAAAATTGCGACCATTCAAAATCGCTATCGCCATTGAGCAAGGTATTATCTAAATCAAACAACGCTAATTTCATCTTAAAAACCTTATTGTCCACTTCGTCATGTTCGCGGATGTTAGAAAAATCATTTTTACACTAAATTGCGTTGCAAAACTTCTTTTAGCAAAGGCACAGAAGGCGCACGATGCAGTCGCAAGGAATGTTCATCAAGGGCATCGAGTACCGCCAGCAAACTTGGTAAATCACGCCGTCCATGGCGCAGCAGATAATGCGTAATTTCTGGCGCCAGCGTAAAACCGCGAGCCTGTGCATGCTGCTCCAGCGCCTGCGCTTTTTCAGTATCACTCAAACCTTGCACCTGATACACCAACCCCCAACCTAAACGAGTGCGTAAATCAGGACGCAACTGCAAATTTGCAGGCGATTGCGTTCCGCTCACCAGCAATATTCCGCCAGACTCACGCATCTCATTATATAAATTGAATAATTCGATTTGCGCCGCATCATCCAGCTTCTCTACATCATCAACAGCGACCACATCATAACGGTCTGGCACTACACCTTGCGCGTAAATCGCGCTGTGCCGGGAATTTTGCGCTTCACTCACGCAGGCCTGCAACAAATGACTCTTACCGCTGCCCGCCTGACCCCAGACATAAAGGCAACGTTCACAGCTCGCATCGGATAGCGCCTGATGCAAGGCAAAAAGTAGTTCCTGATTTTCACCCACCACAAAATTATCGAACGTAGGCCACCAGTCAGGGGTAATATCGAGCAGTAATTGATTCATTTTTTCTGGTACAAACGACTCGATAAATAAACGGTTTTCCCATGACGCAAGGCGACTAGCAAAATTGCGGATAAGGGCAAGGCCAATAAGATACCAAAAAAACCGAATAACTGGCCAAAAGCCAGCAAGGCGAAGATGACTGCTAACGGATGCAAACCTATGCGTTCACCGACTAACCAGGGAGTAACCAGCATGCCTTCGAGCATTTGACCCGAGCCAAAGACGGCCCATACCCAAAGTATGTTATTAAACGAAGAAAACTGCATTGCCGCCGCTCCCGTTGCGAGCAGGAGTCCGGTCACCATCCCAAGGTAAGGTATAAAGACCAGCATACCGGCAACAATACCGATAGGTAATGCAAATTCTAAGCCCGCCATCCACAACATCACGCTATAAAAAGCGCTCATAAGCAACATCACCGAGATTTGTCCACGTAAAAACTCGGCCAGCACGCCATCCACTTCCCTGCTGATTTCGTGTATCTTGTCATACCAATGTAGCGGAATCAGCGTATCAAGCTTAACCACCATGCCATCACCATCGCGCAGCAAATAGAACATCGCCACGGGGATTAACAAGGCGTTAATCAGTACTGCTAAAATCACACCGCCGCTGCTTGACAACCAGGGTAGCACTTTTCCTGCAAGCCCACCCGCACTCTGCCAATGGTTCATAAACAGATTTTTTAGCGCAGCACCATCCCATTGCAAATCGGCACCAAACCACTGCTGCAACCTGGGCAATAGATGCACCCGCAGCAGTTCTATCATATCGGGCAAACGCAACATCAATAAACTAATTTCTTTTTCCAGCAACGGCAACATAATCAACAACAAACCGGAAAACAGCAATAACAAGGCAACCATCACCAGCATCACGGCAAGACTACGCGGCAACTTTAACGTGCACAGCCTCACCACAAGAGGATTGCAGATATAGGCCAGAATAGCCGCCGCCACGAAGGGCGTAAGAATCGGGCTTAATAAATAAACCAGCAAAACACAGGGTGCAATAAGCAGCAACCACTGCAGCGCCGCTAAACGGGAAGTCGTCATTTAAGATAAAAACGGACTGAATAAAAGGCAAAGTTGCCGGTATAAACGATTAACAAAACAGGTCATCTCTCGATGAGATAAATTACCACAGCGCATTTTACCCCAAGTACAGCTCAAATCCTTCGTTTCAAGTTACAGCAGCGGACATCATAAAAAGTCAAAGACAGGAACGACGATGCCATCCGCGCTATCCATCCCTGCCTTGGGCGAGGTTTACCGCGCAACTGACAAAAAGGACTAATACTTGCGTCTGCTTGGCAGCGGCTTACGACGGCCCGGGCGTTTGCTATCCACTTCGGGTTTCGGCTTGGCGACTAACAAATTTTTTCCTGCGTGCAGCTTGATTTCCTGATGCGCCAAAACTGCCGCCGCCAATTCTTCAGGTGAGACCTGAACGGCAAGATGTTCGCCCTTAACCTGAAAAGCGGCAAAAGCTGATTTAATGCCCATCAGCCGCGCTTCATTGTCAGCTTTCTTATGCAAAGCGGCGATCATTTTTTGCGCCTCACTCGTTAATTCATATCCTGGCGAGCCACCCGAAATCAAACCTTGCACTGATAATCGGTGAAATGCCTCCAACAGTGCCGGCTCGGCAGAAACAGTGCCTAGTATCAACTCATCTGCAGCGACAATTTCAAGAAGCCCGGCAGGACGTCGCTTCGAAGTCAGTGCGATGGACAATAAAAGGGTGGCATCAATATCGTAAACTGGGTACATCGTTTAACCTTTAATAATTAAGACTGCAAGAGTGCGCAGAACAGATACTAACCGCCCCGGACCTGAAAGGGGAAATTTGCAGCTATTTTAGCCCGGCATTGGATCGGTTGCGCGCGGACTGCGTAGATGAACAGCGAAACTCTCTGAAATGACGGCTGCATTTGAGTATAATTTGCACTTGAAGCATTTGACGCCGGTTTTTACTGTCATTTGCACCTTATTTAAAATTGCATATCCTATTACAAGGATTTTAAGTCTTCCACTTTTAATCCTGAAGAAAGCGAGAAATCAACTTGACTCATCCAAATACGCCTGCTGCTGGACTTTCCTACCGTGATGCCGGTGTCGATATTGACGCGGGAGACCAGTTAGTTGAGAACATCAAGCCTTATGCCAAACGCACCATGCGCCCCGAAGTATTGTCGGGCATCGGTGGCTTTGGCGGTCTAGTTGAAATTTCAAAAAAATATAAAGAGCCCGTCCTTGTTTCCGGCACCGATGGCGTGGGTACTAAATTAAAACTGGCCTTTGAATTAAATATTCACGATACCGTTGGCATTGATCTCGTTGGCATGAGCGTTAACGACATACTGGTACAGGGGGCTGAGCCTTTATTTTTCCTGGATTACTTTGCCTGCGGCAAACTCAATGTTCCGGCAGCCACTGAAGTCATCAAGGGTATCGCTGCAGGTTGTGAACAGGCCGGTTGCGCACTGATAGGCGGCGAAACAGCAGAAATGCCCGGCATGTATCCGGTTGGCGAATACGATCTGGCAGGCTTTGCTGTCGGGGTAGTTGAAAAATCCCGCATCATCACGGGATCAGAAATTGCACCCGGAGATATCGTATTGGGCTTGGCCTCCAATGGCGCGCATTCAAATGGTTATTCGCTCGTACGCAAAATCATCGAGCGTTCATCACCCGACTTGAATGCCAAATTCGATGGTGACCGCACCTTATCCGACGTCATCATGGCGCCTACCCGCATTTATGTAAAACCGTTACTGGCACTGATGCAAAACCTGACGATCAAAGGTATGGCGCATATTACCGGCGGCGGAATCACCGAAAATGTGCCGCGCGTATTGCCTGAGCATGTTGTTGCCGAGATCGACAGCCTATCATGGGTTATGCCTAAACTCTTCCACTGGTTGCGTGAACAGGGCGGGGTTGCTGAACAGGAAATGTATCGCACCTTCAATTGCGGCATCGGTATGGTGGTCATTGTAGCCGCTGAAGATGCGGATAACGCGATTGCTCAATTACAAGAATCCGGTGAAACGGTTACAAAAATTGGTGTGATACGCACACGCAATAATGCGGAACATCAAACTCAGGTAAAGTAAAACAAGGGAGTAGCAACTGGTTTTCACTCGCTACTCGCCACTTTTAGCCCCTTATACCTATGAAAAATATCGTTATTCTTATCTCCGGCCGGGGCAGCAATATGAAAGCCCTGCTATCTGCCGAACTCGGTTGCAACATCAAAGCGGTCATCAGCAATAAATCCGATGCTTCCGGGCTGGCCTTTGCCCGGGCACAAGGCATTCCAACTGCTATCCTCGCACATCGCGATTACCCCGACAGGGAAAGTTTTGATGCAGCACTGTCCAGACTGATTGATGGATACGAACCTGACTTTGTGATCCTCGCGGGCTTCATGCGCATCCTGACCGCTGATTTTGTTATGCATTATGCAGGGCGACTGATCAACATCCACCCGTCCTTACTCCCCGCCTATACCGGACTGCACACCCATGCAAGAGCGCTGGCAGACGGGGTCAAAATTCACGGCTGTACGGTGCATTTTGTCACCCCCGATCTTGATCATGGCCCTATCATCATTCAGGCAGCCGTAGCGGTATTACAAAATGATACCGAAGCCTTGCTCGCTGAGCGTGTATTGCAGGAAGAACACCGCATTTATGCTCAGGCGATACGCGGACTGTGCGCGGGAACAATTACCCTAGGCGATGAAGGAAAAGTCATCAATCACAACCTCCCCTTACCCGGTCAAGCACTAATCTCACCCTCGCTGCCAGCATGAGATACGGCTTATGCTTGATTTTAATCGGTTTTTGCCTCCCCGTTTACGCATCGAGCAGCGGCGTGCAAGCACGCTATGAAATATCCAAAAGCGGCCTGCCTTTAGGTGTCATCGAGGAAACTTACCGCCAAAAAGGCACTCATTACACCCTGACCAGCATTACCACCCCCTTGGGATTGATGGCCGTTTTCAAGCCCGGCAAGATTATCATCCAAAGTCAAGGGCTTGTTACCCGACAAGGATTAAGCCCCCTTTTCTTTGCAGACAAGCGAGAACAAAATCCAGAAAAAAACACTCAGGTCGAATTTGACTGGGAGGCAAAGCAACTCACGTTGATACACCCGCAGCAACGCACCACGCTCGCGTTACCCGACAACACTCAAGACCGCCTGAGCGCCCTGTATCAATTCCACTTCCTCAATCTCGACAATATCAACAGTTTGAGTTTTTTCATGACTGACGGTCGTAAGCTCGACAATTATTACTACACCCTCACTCCGCAGCAAAAGTTAATCACACCTGCGGGAGTCTTTGACACCCTTTATCTCGACAGCACGGCTAAACCCGGCGAAAATCGTACTGAAATCTGGCTGGATGCCACCCATCATTTACTTTGCAAGATGATCATCACCGATGGTGAGGGAGGACAACTCACCCAAGTGCTCAGCCGTCTTAAAATCACACCGTGAACCCGTCAAGCGATAAGAGACCCGTCTGGCTTTATCTGACCGAAACCTCGACAGGCAGAGTCACGCTGGCGCTGCTTTTGTCTTTACTGATCCACATCCTGCTGCTGTTCGGCCCGACACTGATCGAACTCAAACCCGCTCAAGTTGAACTCCCCCCCCTTACCGCGAAACTTGAACCCCTGCCGGCCGCGCCCTCTCAAATTAAACCTCGTGCACCCGCAAAACCCAAGCAGCCGCCTGCCCCTGTGCGTAAAGCTCCGCCTGCAGCAGCCCCCTCCAGCGCCCCCTTATCCTCAGTCTCCCCCGCAGAACCTCCCGGTCTCGCACCCGAATCAGCTAAGCCGACCGAAGCTACCGAAGCTGTTGAACTTGCTGTACCCGCCTACCCGCTACCCAGACATGCACAGCTCACTTTTATCGCCTACAAGGGCACCGGATTTCAAGTGGGTGAAGCACGACACCGACTGGAGATCAAAGAAGATAAAAGTTACACCCTGCAGGTGGGCATGAATACCACAGGGCTGGCCAGTCTATTTAAAACATTTGATTTAAATCAGGAAAGTCTGGGCAAAATCAGCCCGCTGGGATTACAACCCGAGGTATTTACCGAAAACAAAGTCACATCCAAGGGCCAGCAACGCCTCAGCGCAAACTTTGACCGGGCGAATAAACAGCTCATTTTTTCATCTGGCAATCAAGCCATCCTCCCCGAAGGCACGCAGGACATTCTGAGTTTTTTATATCAGTTTTCGCAAATCCCGCTCAATCAGGCAACCTTAACCATGCCGGTGAGCAACGGGAAAAAACTGGAAGTTTATCAATTGGAGATAGGCTCAGAAGAGGACATTCCAACTCGCCTGGGCAGCTTGCGCGGTTTGCCGCTGCGTAAAATTCATGCTCCCGGCGAGGAAGGGCTGGAGATTTGGCTAGGGCTGGCATATCGACTGCTACCCGTCAAAGTACGCCAGATAGACCGGAACGGGGAAATTGCCGGCGAACTTGTCATATCAGACATCCGTGTGTCCGATGAATAGAAAATTCAGCCGCCATTAGGCAAGGTGAGAATGACACCCTGCCCGCTTTGAGTTTTAGCGGCGACGAATGAAAAAATGGTAGATGTCCTCTTTTTCGTTCGAAGCAAGTAGCGTGTTACCGGTTTGGCGACAAAACACCTCGAAATCCTTAGGCGCGGCCTGATCCGTCGCGCGTATATACAGCACCTGCCCGCTAGCCATCGTCGACAGGGATTTTTTACAGCGCAGTATCGGCAAAGGACACGCCAGGTTCCGCACATCCAACTCAACATCAAATTCCATCATTGGATAGGCAGACCCGCGTGCGCCCAGGCGGTAATACCCCCTTGAAGGTTATACACATCCGCAAAACCACTCCCGACTGCGAAGGCAGCCGCCTGTGCCGAGCGTCCCCCCATCTGACAATAAAAAATCGTTGCTACGGACTTATCCAACTCGTTCAAGCGCAAGGGCAACAGATGCAGCGGCAATGGCGCGCCCTGAGGAATTTTCCCCCTGGCCACTTCCGCATCCGTGCGCACATCGATCAACTGAATATTGCCTTGCTGCAACATCGCAGACACATCATCTACGGTAATATTCTTAAAATCTGCCATGTATTTATTCCTTGAGATCATTTAACCGGGGGCGAATTCTGCGCAATTTTACGACTAAAGTCCAGTATTGAATCCCGAATCTTGAATCCTGAATCCTGATAACATAGCGACCATGAAAAAACTGACTCTCGTTATCTGGCTGCTCTATGCCCATAGCGCCTTGAGCGATGGCCTGCCCGACTTGGGGGATATCTCACAGGCGGCGATCAATCCTATCCAGGAACGTCAAATAGGACAGCAGAGCATGATGGAGATACGCGCCAGCAAGCAGTATCTGACCGATGCGGAAATCAACGATTATCTCAATCAATTGGGTAGTAAGCTGGTTGAATTTTCCAATGAACCCTCGCTGGGCTTTGAGTTTTTTACCATCAATGACTACAACGTCAATGCCTTCGCCCTGCCGGGTGGCTTTATCGGCGTCAATGCAGGCCTGCTACTGGTCACCGAAAGCGAATCAGAACTCGCCTCCGTTTTAGGTCATGAAATTGCCCACGTCACGCAGCACCATCTGGCCCGCATGGTCTCCGCCCAACAGGGTGATTCGATTGCCAGTATGGCTGCCATTGCCGTGGCTATCCTTGCCGCCCGCAGCAACGGACAAGCCTCACAAGCCACAATCGCAAGCGTACAGGCCCGCGCGATGCAAAAACAACTGGACTTCACCCGCGTCCATGAACAAGAAGCGGACCGTATCGGTTTTGAAACATTACAAAAAGCGGGCTTCAACACCCACGCTATGCCGGAATTTTTAGCACGCTTACAACGCGCAACCCGGATCATAGATGGTAATGCGCCCAATTATTTACGCACTCATCCGGTCACCAGCGACCGGATTGCCGATATTGAAAATCGGGTAAACAACCAACCTTACCGTTTAATGCCTGACAGTTTAGATTTTCAACTGGTGCGCACCAAACTCACAGGCGGACAAAAAACGGTCAATGACGCCATTGCCTATTTTGAAGATGCCTTAACGACACACAAACATGGCAATCCCGTCGCGCAGCAATATGGCTTGGTCAGCGCATTACTGCGCAGTGGCAATCTTGAGCGCACCAAACATGAACTGGCCATCTTGCGACTGGACGTCAAAAACACCCCTGCTGCACAGAACAATGCCATGATAGAAACACTCACGGCGCAAGTAAAACAGGCCGCAAAAGATCCGGACACGCTGGCATTTTATCGAACGGCAGTACAAAATTTCCCTCAACATCGCGCCTTAATTTACGACTATGTTGAATTGCTGATCGCAAGTAACGAAGCTAACACTGCTGTCACGCTACTCACCGATCAAGTCACGCGACACCCTACCGACACCCGGCTTTATGACCTGCAAGCACGCGGCTATCATCAACTCAACCGCCCGTTAGAACAGCATCAATCCCAGGCTTACAGCTATGCCTGGCAGGGCAATATCCGCGCTGCGATACAACAGCTTGAATTTGCAAAACGTTCCGGGGGAGATTTTTACCAGCTATCAACTATTGAGGCTGATTTACGTGAACTACGCGAAATGATAGATGCCAGCGCCAAAAAATAGCCGCCTTTAAGTCACGCTATTTAATACCGGTCATTTTCCAACCGGAGTGCATCTTAAATACTGCCTCTTCCATCGCAACCCCTGTTAAACTTCGCACCTGAAACTTAAATATCAAAAATGCCATGCTGATTACCGAATACCGTTTAGACCTCGTTATCCTCGCGCTACGCACCATCTTGCCGCTGGAACACCCCGCTGACACTACGTTGCGTTACTTTTTCAAGAATGAACGTATCGGTTCAAATGAACGCGCCCTGATCGCCGAAACCGCCTTCGGTGTATTGCGACACCGCTTGTTACTGGAAGCCTCTTGCGATGGCAAAGCCACGCCGCGCCGTATGGGATTAGCCTATCTGGTCAAGTTTGGCGGTTATAACCTGCGTGAATTACAACCGGTATTAAAACGCGATGAAGCCGAATGGCTGGCGACTGCAAAGTCCGTGCAATATGAGGGTCAGCCCTTGTCTATTCAGGCAGAACTGCCTGAATGGCTGATTGAGAAAATGCGCGCCTCTTATTCTGACGAGGAAATTCTGACACTCGGGCAAGCCATGCAGCAAGGTGCGCCTCTGGATATACGCGTCAACACCCTGCTTGCAAAACGTGACGAGGTATTGCTTAATCTGCAGGAACAAAATATCGATGCGACACTCACGCCTTATTCCCCTGTCGGCATTCGTTTGAAGGAAAAAATCCCGCTAAACAAGGATGTGCTATTCACATCGGGCCGCGTAGAAGTGCAAGACGAAGGCAGTCAATTACTGGGTTTTCTGTTGGCGCCTAAACGCAATGATATGGTGGTGGATTTTTGTGCCGGCGCAGGCGGTAAGACGTTGATGCTTTCGGCGCTGATGAATTCACAGGGTCGTTTGTATGCCATGGATGTTTCCGAAAAGCGCCTGGCCAATCTGAAACCGCGCCTGAAACGTTCCGGGGCTTCCAACATTCAACCGATGCTCATCGCACATGAAAATGATTTAAAAGTAAAGCGTTTGGCCGGCAAGATAGATCGCGTGCTCGTCGATGCGCCCTGTAGTGGTTTGGGTACCTTGCGCCGCAACCCGGATTTGAAATTCCGCCAATCGCCACAAAGCATTTACGAATTAAATCAAAAACAAACCGCCATTTTGGCCTCGGCAAGTCGCCTGCTCAAAAAAGGCGGTCGTCTGGTTTATGCAACCTGTAGTATTTTGCCTGAAGAAAATCAGCATATCGTGCAAGCCTTTCTGGCCTGTCATCCCGAATTTGTACTGATACCGGCAGGAACAGTGCTGCAACAACAAAAAATTCCGATGGAAATGGGTGATTATCTGGAGTTACGCCCCAACCTGCATGCAACCGATGGTTTCTTCGCCGCCGTACTGGAACGAATTTAGCTTCGCAGACCACGCCGCTGCTTTATTACCGCCGCAGCGCCCTAGCCGTATTGCGAGACGCATCCCTGCTCGCAATACGCTCAGCCTCAAAATAGATAATTATTTTGTATTATGACGCTGCAAACCCCATCACCTTCCCAAGCGTTTCATGGTGTAGCGGCTTAGTAAAAGTCCCCAACACGCGCAGCCCCTTCATGCTGGCAATGTATTGCGCCACTTCCATCATATCCCGGTTTACCCCGGTAACCAGAATCACGGAACCCGCGAATTTCCGCTCGGCCAGCGCACCCATAAATTCAATGCCATCCATATCAGGCATAAATATATCGCAAATCAAAAAATCCGGTTCGCGCGCTAGTGTGTCAAAAATGGCTAGACCATCACGGCCATCGTGTGCCATGTATATCTCCTTCACCCCCAAAAACTCCAGTTTTTTACGCAAAATTTCACGACTGAATTCATCGTCATCCAACACCAACACTGTCTGCAGGGAACTCTGCAATACCGTCTGATTCATACCACCCCCTTGAAAAATTATTATAAAAACGTATAGACCCAACCTGCGTCAGCGCTCAGCACTGGCTAACCAACAGCTCACCCGCCAAACTGACAGACGATAGAGCGCTCAAGCAGGGGATGCAAAACATTTAATCACGGCCACCGCACTGGCCAATGCCAGCGCCAAATCAGCCAATGCAGGTTCAGGATCTAGCCCGGCGTACAGCACTCGTTCGGTCTCGGCAGCCAGGCGACGCGTGTCCGGCAAAGCCAGATTGGCCGCCACACCCGCCAACTTATGTGCCAGCGCAATGGCAGCAGGCCGGTCGCCCAAGGCCAGCTTATCGCGCATTACCGTCACGGCATCTTCGTAAATCGGCACAAAGCGGCGTAAATACTCCAGGTACGATGACATATCCATGCAGATTTCCAACCCCAATGCCACATTCATCACCAGTACACTAGGCAGCGAATCGACCGGCTTGGGGGTTTTCAGCATCACCGCAGCATTAAGCCCGGACAAAGGCCGGCGGCATAATCGCTGAATCAAAGCAATCGTGGAGGGCACATCAAATGGCTTACTGATGAAGTGCGTCATACCCACCGCCTGCGCGGCATCTTGTTGCGACTTGAAAGCGCCCGCAGTCAGCGCCACAATGGGTAGCTGTGCAAACTGGGGCATACATCGCAATTGACGCGTGGCTTCAATACCATCCATTACCGGCATTTGCACATCCATCAATACCAAATCCACGTCATGAGGGTGAGCCACTAACCAGTTCACTGCCTCCTGCCCGTTGACCGCCACCGACACAATGGCACCTTGACCCTGTAAAATATTCCACGCCACTTCACAATTAATCTCACTATCATCCACCACCAGCACCCGAATGCCGAGCAACCCCTCTCCGGCCGATTGATGCATCGCAAATGAAATTCCTTCGGTAGCCGCCTGCTTGCGTTTGGCCTCTATCATCGCGTTGTAAAGTTTGGAGGCATTCACCGGTTTTTCCAACAAGGCATCCACCAGCTCTGCCCCGGGTATACGCGCCAAATTTCCCCGGGTATACGCCGTTGTCATGATAATAAGCGGGCACTCTCCCTGTGAGACGCCATTACGAATGGCACGCACGACGGCCATCCCGTCTATGCCGGACATAATCCGGCTCAGTACAACTACGTCGGGTAGTTTTCCAGCCTTAGCCCCCAACAAATGAGTCAACACAGCTTCGCCCGAATTCACAGCACTGACATGCCAGCCCAATTTCTCAGCCAGAGAACCCAGGTCTCTCAAATCACTCGCACTGTTATCAGCAATCAGCGCTTCCACTCTGACGGCTGCAATGTCGGCATCGGCCACTTTTATTAACGGCAAGGTAAACCAAAACTCACTGCCCTCCCCCAAAACGCTGTTCAAACCAATATCGCCTCCCATCAAATTGACCAACTGGCGGCAAATCGTCAAACCTAGTCCTGTTCCACCATAGCGGCGCGTGGTCGAACTATCGGCCTGGGTAAAAGAGGCAAACACGCCGTCTTGCAGCTCCGGTGCAATACCAATGCCCGTGTCATGTACCGAGAACTTAAGCATGATTTCTTCATCGGTATTCGACAGCAACTCGGTGCGCAACACGACCTGCCCCTCACTGGTAAACTTGATGGCGTTAATACTCAGGTTAATCAGTACCTGCTCCAACCGCAAAGCATCGCCTATCAAGCTGAACACCCCTGCCGGCGGGGGTTCGATGATGAGCTTGATATTTTTATCCCCCACTGCCACCCCCAGCACAATGGACAGATTGTCTATCACGTCAGCCAGCAGGAAGGGCGCCTGCTCTATCATCATCTGACCGGCTTCAATTTTAGAAACATCCAAAATATCGCTGATCAAACTCAGCAACATCCGCCCTGAAGCTCGAATCTTGCGCACCATGTTATTTGCAGCCAGATCCAGATTAGCCTGCTCCAGCAAATAGGCCAACCCCAGAATGGCATTCAACGGCGAACGAATCTCGTGGCTCATGCTCGACAAGAAGTCTGACTTGGCAAGATTGGCTTTATCTGCCACCAAACGCGCGCGTTCCAGTTCCTCATTTTTCTCCTGTAACACGAAATCCAGACGTTTACGCTCTGTCACGTCACGCGCGGCCGCAAACACGCCTTGCAGTTTCCGATCACGGTCATAAAAAGTGGTAGCGTTATAAGAGACGACGGTTTCCTTACCGTCACGGGT
Organism: uncultured Nitrosomonadales bacterium; assembly: GCA_903861075.1. Classification (GTDB taxonomy): domain Bacteria; phylum Pseudomonadota; class Gammaproteobacteria; order Burkholderiales; family Gallionellaceae; genus Gallionella. The sequence goes on along the minus strand of CAIOSY010000103.1, from coordinate 1,391 downwards.
ACGCACGGTGAGCTCGTAATCGCTTATTTTTGAGCCCATCAGTACCCGATTTATCACCGCAGCAGCCTGATCCGGATCCGTAAAAAACTTTTTAAATGGCGCACCAATGAGTTCATCGCGGGAGCAATCGGTCAGCGCTTCCATTTGCTTGTTCACGTCGGTGATAATTCCTGCCGGATCCGTCGTAATGATGGCATCAATATTGGATTCAATCAGCGAGCGAGTATAAAACTGCTGGTCGCGCAAACGCTGATCCAGCCTCATTTGTTCCGCTTCAATCAGCTTACGCGCCGTGTTATCGGTGCCGATCAGTAAATAACCTATGATGATATTCTGATCGTCGCGCAGCGCGGTGACGGATACAACAGCCGGAAAACGGCTGCCATCCTTGCGGATATAGGTTAACTCGTAAATATCTTCTATACCGCGCGACGCCTTGAACACCAAAGCTTCAAAGCCGGGAGTAATTTCGGTATCCAGCTCCAGACTCAATGTTCTGGCACGGGCAATGATTTCCTGCGGATCTGAAATATCGGCCGGCGTAATTTTATTCATCACATCGACAGCCGCATAACCCAGCATACGCTCGGCTCCGACGTTAAAAATCTGAATAACTCCACGGGCATCGGTCGCAATACTGGAAAAATTGGCACTATCAAAAATCGCTTTTTGCAATACGCTAGATCCCTCAATACGCTTGCGCTCGGTGAGATCCTCTTTTACCACGATGAAATGCGTGACTTCCCCCTGCTCATCACAAACAGAATTGATGGTCAGTTCTTCGTGGTAGGTTGTTCCATTCTTGCGCCGGTTGATAAGTTTGCCCCTCCACACCTTTCCGGAGAGCACGGTTTGCCACAAATTTTCGTAAAAGACATCGTCTTGCGCACCTGATTTAAATAGTGCGCCCGGGGTAGAACCGATTGCTTCGATCGCGTCATAACCCGATAGTTTACAAAAGGCCTGATTAACCCATTGAATGACCCCATCAACACCGGCAATGAGAAGCGCATTACCACAGGCCTCCAACGCCGCACTTTGCACTCGCCACCACTCATTATTGACACACTCAATGCATGATCGATTGGATATATTCATTAACAATGCCGCTTCTGCCACCTTACTTACATCTGATTCCGGTGTCACAGCCGCGTCAAGGACGAGGAATTGAGAGGGCGTTTTTATCATTTTTATTCCTGTATTGCTTAAGACTGAATCAACCCGAACGGGGGAGGAGGGAGAAAATTACGTCGCCACTTATGCCTGGCACATAAAAGTGACTCTTGGAAAAAATGGGTAGTCCAAAAAACCGGATTGCAGAATACGAAGCAATAACGCACTGTAGCTAAGATCCCTCACTATACGCCCCTGCATCACCTATCAGGGATATG
>CAIOSY010000102.1 GCA_903861075.1 uncultured Nitrosomonadales bacterium | reverse complement strand
GGTCGGCATAGTGGGTTTCGAGCGCGGCGGTGATGAGGCGGGTGGAATCGAGCGCGCGGGCGCGTTCCACGAGGGTGGTGAGGAACTTGAGGCGCGGGTCGCCGCGCGGGTGACGGCATTGGTATAGAAATTACGGCACAAGCTATGCGTGTTTTAGATGTGCTGAAAAAAGAAGGCATGCCATTTGAATTTACTGAGGCACCTATTGGGGGTGCTGCATATGACTTGTATGGTCACCCCTACCCAGATATCACTAAGAAAATTTGTCGCGAAGCTGATGCCGTGTTGCTTGGCGCCGTTGGTGGTCCTCAATATGATAAGTTAGAGCGTCATTTGCGCCCAGAACATGGCGGTTTGCTGGCTATGCGTAAAGATTTAGGTTTGTTTGCCAATCTGCGTCCGGCATTGCTATACCCTGAGTTAGTAAACGCCTCAAGCCTCAAGCCGGAAATAGTTTCGGGTTTGGATATTATGATTGTGCGCGAATTAACAGGCGACATCTATTTCGGCCAACCGCGCGGCATGCGCGTGAACGCAGATGGTGAACGTGAAGGCTTCAACACAATGGTTTATAAAGAATCTGAAGTGCGCCGCATTGCACACGTCGCGTTTGATATTGCTATGAAACGCCGTAAGAATGGTCAAAAAGGTAAATTGTGCTCTGTGGATAAGGCTAACGTGCTTGAAACTACTGAATTTTGGAAAGAAATCGTTATTGACGTGGCACGCGAATATCCTGAAGTTGAGTTGACGCACATGTACGTGGATAACGCCGCCATGCAGCTAATTCGTAACCCGAAGCAATTTGATGTGATGGTGACAGGTAATATTTTCGGCGACATTTTGTCAGATGAAGCGTCTATGCTCACTGGTTCTATAGGCATGTTGGCATCAGCTTCGTTAAATGAGACAAAAAAAGGCTTGTACGAGCCTTCGCATGGATCTGCCCCTGATATTGCAGGAAAAAATTTAGCCAATCCAATTGCAACGATACTTTCTACTGCCATGATGTTGCGATATACGTTTGATAACGAAGTTGCTGCAAGTCGTATTGAAAATGCCGTAAAAAAGGTGCTAGCTGATGGTTATCGCACAGGTGATATTTTTGAAGTAGGAACAAAACGCGTGTCTTGCAGTGAAATGGGAGATCAAATCGTCGCTGCAATGTAATTCTTCCTTTGTGATAAATTTTATTAGAAAGGTTGAATCTCATGGATTTGAAACTAAACAATAAACTTGCATTAGTATCTGGCAGCACTGCTGGTATCGGTTTCGCCATCGCTGCTGCCCTTGCTGCCGAAGGCGCCCGGGTCATTGTTAATGGACGCTCCCAAGCGTCAGTTGATGATGCGGTGTCGAAAATAAAGTCTGTAACTGGCAGTCAAGTGGAAGGATTTGCCGGTGATCTCAGTACTGCCCTTTCCGCAGAGGAGCTCGTGCGACAGCATCCAAACATTGAGATTCTGGTCAATAACCTTGGCATCTTTGAACCAAAGGCTTTCGAGGATATCCCCGATGCTGACTGGATCAGATTTTTCGATGTCAATGTATTGAGTGGAGTGCGCCTAGCTCGTCTCTGTATGCCTGCTATGAGACATGCTAACTGGGGGCGGATTATTTTCATTTCCAGCGAGAGCGCAGTGCAGATTCCTTCAGAAATGATTCACTATGGTATGACCAAGACCGCTCAACTCGCTGTCTCACGTGGCTTGGCTGAATTGGTAGCCGGAACAGGTATCACGGTCAATAGCATTCTCCCAGGCCCAACCAACTCACGCGGTGTTGGTGATTTTGTTAACGAACTTGCAAAGGCCGAAGGAAAATCTTTCAGTGAATTCGAGAAGGAGTTCTTTGACAAGATTCGCCCAACATCACTCATCAAGCGGTTCGCTTCGCCAGACGAAGTTGCGTCTCTGGTGACCTACATCGCCAGCCCGCTGGCGTCGGCAACTACTGGGGCCGCTCTGCGCGTCGATGGCGGAGTAGTAAAGAGCGCG
>CAIOSY010000101.1 GCA_903861075.1 uncultured Nitrosomonadales bacterium | reverse complement strand
TTGTTGCATCCTTTAATGGGTATTGATCATTTGCTGGTGATGCTGGCAATTGGGCTATGGGCAGCAAGGCTAGGCGGGTCTGCGTTGTGGATGGTGCCCTGTAGTTTTTTTATAGCAATGGCTGCAGGTGCCGGTTTGCATTATATGGGATTCATGATAAACGCGGCTGAAACATGGGTTACTGTTTCGGTGTTGGCATCCGGTTGCTTATTGTTAAAAAACTATCGTTTCTCCTCGAGTTTTGCGGTCACTATAGCCGCCGGATTTGCAATCAGTCACGGTTATGTTCATGCGGCAGAATTACAAATAGGAGCTGATGTAGTTGAGTACGTAACAGGGTTTCTGTTAACGACGGCTGTACTACATGGTTTGGGAATTGCGGTAGGTTTATCGGGAACGGCCAGGCTAAAAACCATCAATACCTCATTTGGTTTGCTTTGTGCGGTAGCGGGTATGACGCTGTTGGTTGGCAGCTGAGCAGATGCTTGCCGATAATAAGGAGTCCGAATTTACCAAGGTAGACAGCATGCTTCTCAATGGATGGCAGGCGCAACTGGAACTGGGTTTTGAGCGCAGTAATGATAAAACAGTTCTGGCGCATCGTCGTCATCAAGGGCCGCTAACCGTACAACGCCCCTTTTATCCTGAAGGCGATGTTTGTCATTTGTATTTGTTGCATCCTCCCGGTGGCATAGTGGCAGGTGACAGCTTGACGATAGCGATAACAGCCGCCGAAAATAGCGCTGCTTTAGTAACAACTCCGGCTGCGGGTAAGTTTTATCGTAGCGCCGGAGCATTAGCTAGACAATCGGTTGCTCTGACCGTAGCAGCAGGTGCCACTCTGGAGTGGTTGCCACAGGAAACGATTATTTATGAAGGAGCGCGAGTTGTATCTAAATTGCGTGTTGAGTTGGAAGTAAGTGCAGGATTTATTGGTTGGGAAGTCCTCGCCTTGGGGCGTCCTGCTGCTAATGAAGGTTTTGCGGCGGGTGAAGTCAGTATGAGTTGGCAAATATTTCGAGCTGGCGAGCTTTTTTATAGAGAACATTTAAAGCTGGATGCTCACGCTTTTACGGCACGTTGGGGATTGAATGGTCATTCAGCCTGCGGAACCATGTTTGTTTGTCCTGCAACACTCGTCCAATTGGAGGCAGTGCAACAACTGATAGGTGATACTGCAGGACGTGGTGTTACCTTAATAGATGATATGTTGATTTGTCGCGCACTTGATATGAGAGCGGATCGGTTACGTCATTTTTTTCAGCAGGTTTGGGCAACGCTAAGACCTGATATTTTACAACGTAATGCCTGCGTGCCGCGTATTTGGGCAACCTAATTAACTAAAAGGGATAACACATGCATTTAACGCCACGCGAAAAAGATAAGCTACTGATTTTTACTGCCGGATTATTGGCAGAACGCCGAAAAGCGAGAGGATTAAAGCTTAACTACCCAGAAGCCATTGCTTATATTAGCGCAGCGATCATGGAGGGGGCTAGGGATGGACGCACGGTCGCTGAATTAATGGAATTTGGTCGAACTTTGCTAAATCGGGATGATGTCATGACTGGTGTGGGTGAGATGTTGCCAGATGTGCAGATAGAAGCGACCTTTCCAGATGGTACGAAGTTGGTTACGGTGCACAATCCAATTGAGTAGCAAAGTAGTTGGTGTAAGCTGGCTAAAAATGAGTCTACAGAGTGTTTTACAAAACCAATGACTATAGTTAAAGAGTAGGAGAGTACTGCCATGATACCTGGAGAAATTATTCCTGCCGATGGGGATATCGAGTTGAATGCTGGTTGTGCAGTAATTTCGCTGCTTGTCGCCAACAGCGGCGATCGACCCATACAAGTGGGCTCGCATTATCATTTTTTTGAAACTAATCCGGCTTTGCATTTTGACCGAGATAAAACACTGGGCTTTAGATTAGATATTCCTGCAGGTACCGCTGTCCGTTTTGAGCCTGGTCAGTTTAGGGAAATACATCTAGTGCCTTTTTCAGGGTTACGCCGTGTTTACGGGTTTCGTCAGGTCATTATGGGTGAACTAAAGGAGTCCGTATGAGCAAAATTAGCAGACAGGCTTATAGTGATATGTTTGGCCCGACGACAGGCGATAAAGTCCGCCTCGGTGATAGTGGCCTGTTTTTACAAGTCGAAGCCGATCGCAC
>CAIOSY010000100.1 GCA_903861075.1 uncultured Nitrosomonadales bacterium | reverse complement strand
TTGATAGGGGATTTATCGGCTCGTATGGACGCGTCAGATTATTCGGGTGAATGGCGGGTTTTTGCCTTGAGTATCAACCGTATGCTGGATGCCATTCTAGGTCCTGTGGTCGCACAAGCAAAGGTTTTGCGTGAGATGGGTGAGGGTCGTCTGACCTTGAAAATCACCGAGGATTTTAAGGGGGAGCATAACAATATCAGGGATGCGGTTAACCTGGTTGGCGATGCGGCACGCGCAGCACTGTCTGATTTTGACACGATGCTGATTGCCTTTAATGCGGGTGATTTAAATCAGCGCGCCGATCTGTCGCGGTTTCGCGGCGATTGGTTGTTGATTATGCGCGGGCTTAATTTATTGCTTGATCGTGTTGCGTATGAGGCAGATCAATCCCGTCATCGCTCCTGGGTTGATGCGGGTTTAGCACAACTTTCTGCACTGGTACAGGTTGATATGACAGTACCCTATTTGTGTTGTGCCGCGATTACGCACCTGGCAAACTATGTTGATGCCCTGATAGGAGATATTTATGTCTGGGATGAGTCGGCTCTCCAGCTTCAGGTTCAGGGGCGTTATGCCTGTAATGAAACGGGTGTGCGCCACTACCGTTTAGGCGAGGGCTTGATAGGGCAAGTGGCACTGTCGCAAAAAACTCAATTGGTCAGCAGTTTGCCGGACAATTATCTGCACATCGGTACGGCATTGGGTCAGACGCCGCCGAGCAACCTGATACTCATCCCCGTTATTTATGACGGTCGTTTAATGGCGGTCATCGAACTGGCAAGTTTGCACGATTTTGATAGCCGTACACAGGAGTTTTTGCATAATGCATCCGGTCTTATGGGTATGATTTTGCAAGGCGCGCAAAATTATGACAAGACGCAACTGTTATTGATTGAGACGCGGTCTCAGGCTGTAACCTTACAGCAGCAGCAAGAAGAATTGCAGCAATCCCTGGAAGAACTCACCGAACAATCGCAAGCCTTGTTAAATAACGAAGGTCTATTGCGTGCGCAGCAGGAGGAGTTGCACCAAACTAATGCCGAACTGGAGGAGAGGACTCAGTTGCTTGAATCCCAGGCTATCGAAATCAGTCAAAAAAATGATAGTTTGATTATTGCTCAAGCCGAGTTATCCAGACAAACCGAGACCCTGGCGGTGGCGAGCAAGTACAAGAGCGAGTTTTTAGCCAACATGAGTCACGAGTTGCGCACCCCCTTGAATTCCATGTTGCTGTTGTCGCGTACGCTGGCCGATAACAGGGAAGGCAATATGAGCGATAAACAAGTGAATGCGGCGCGGGTGATGTACAACAGCGGGAATGATCTGCTGGGGATTATCAATGACATTCTGGATCTGTCCAAAATAGAATCGGGTCGCGAGCTGGCTATTTTAGAGAGTGTCGAGCTCGAAGAGTTGCTTGCGCAAACGAACGGGCTTTATCAGAGTGTTGCGGAAGATCGAGGGCTTCGTTTTACCCTGACTGTGGATCGCGCATGCCCTGATCATTTGGTCACTGACAGGCAGCGTCTGGGGCAAATTCTACGTAATTTACTTTCCAACGCCTTTAAGTTTACCCATCAGGGGGGCGTGACGCTGCGGGTTGAGAAGGCGGGGCGTGATGTGAGTTTTGAACAGGCGCTCAAAGGCGTTTCTCCTGATCAGGTCATGGCTTTTTCCATCATAGATACGGGTGTGGGCATTCCGGCGGAAAAGCAAAAGCTGATCTGGGAAGCCTTTTTGCAGGCCGATGGAACGACCAGTCGCGAATATGGCGGCACGGGGCTGGGACTGACGATTTCACGCGAATTAAGCCATCTGCTGGGCGGAGAAATTCATCTGGTATCGGATAATTCTGCCGGCGGAGTGGGTTCCTGCTTTACGCTTTATCTCCCCCTGGTTGTTACTCAATCGGCTCCTATGCCGTTTAGGGTAACTGAGTCCAAACCGGTGCCTGTCGAGATTCCGGATGATAGGGATAATCTGAGTCCGGCGGAAGGCGTGATTTTAATCGTAGAGGATGATCCGGTTTTCGCACAGATACTGGCGGATAGGTGCCGTGAGAACGCGTTGAAATATGTTGCCTGTGCCAGTGCCGAAACTGCGCTCGAATTGCTCGCCCGCTTCAATATTGTTGGCGTGTTGCTGGATATGATGTTGCCGGATAAGGATGGCTGGTCGGTGTTAACCCGCATTAAACAAGAACTTGATACCTTGCATATTCCGGTTTATGTGATTTCAGCGGATGAAAGGGCAAGGCAGACCTTGTTTTCCGGGGCGGTGGGTTTTGTGCAAAAGCCGGTGTCGTCGGAGCAACTGATAGATGCCTGTAATACCCTCACTATCACGGCAGAGCGTCGGGTGAAAAAATTGCTGATTGTTGAGGATGATGCGGCGTTGCGTCAGGCGGTACACGAATTATTAGCCTCGGATGATCTGCTTATTTTGGAAGCGGGCACAGGCAAGCGTGCGCTGGAAATACTGGCTCAGCAGCCGGTTGATCTTATTGTTTTGGATCTGGGTTTGCCGGATATGACCGGCTTTGCCCTGCTCGAGCAGATACGCTCGACGGAGACGATGAACTTGCCACCGGTGATCGTATTTACCGGCTGTGATTTGACGCGCGCTGAATTTGAGCAGTTACAGCGTTATGCGGCGCAGATTATTATCAAGGGGGTGCGTTCGGATGAACGTCTGGTCGAAGAGGTTGCGCTGTTCTTGCATCGCACCGTGGCGAATTTACCCGATAGAGCGAAAAAAATGCTGCGTTCAATTCGCGATCAGGATGCCTTGTTTGACGGCAAACTGGTGTTGCTGGTGGATGATGATATGCGCAATCTGTTTAGTCTCTCAGGCTTGCTTGAAGATCGCGGACTGCGGGTGATCACTGCCAAGAACGGTCAGGAAGCGTTGGACAAACTCATCGCTCATCCCTTGATAGACATCATGCTAACCGACATTATGATGCCGATTATGGATGGCTTCGAGTTAATCCCGCTGGTGCGCAAAAGTCACGGCACGCTGCCCATACTGGCATTAACTGCCAAGGCGATGAAAGCCGATCGAGATCGCTGTATTGCGTTGGGCGCCTCCGACTATCTGAGTAAGCCGATAGACTTTGATCGTCTGATTGCTGTGATGCGCGTATGGCTGTACCGCTAGGGCAGATTGCACGATTATGAAGGCGATGCAGGCGTTTGAAGTGGAGTTGGTGTTACAAGCCATAGAGCATCGTTGGGGCTATGACTTTCGGGGCTATGCCCGTACATCCATTACCCGGCGCATCGAAAATGTGATGCGTCGCCATCAAATTTGCCATGTCAGTGAGTTGATTCCACGCGTGCTGCATGAGCCGGTCTTTTTTGACGATATGGTGAGTGATTTTTCCATCACGGTGACGCAGATGTTCCGTGATCCCCCGGTTTGGAAAAAATTGCTACTGGAAGTCTTACCGCTGCTGGAAACTTATCCGTTTTTTAAGATCTGGCATGCGGCCTGTGCAACGGGTGAAGAGGTGTACAGCATGGCGATTCTCTTGCAGGAAGCCGGTTTGCTGGAACGCGCCACACTTTATGCCACTGATTTTAATGACACCGCCCTGGCATATGCGCGCAGCGGGCGCTATCCCAAGGAGAATATGGTGCAGGCAGAGGAAAATTATCTGGCTGCCGGTGGTGTTCATACGCTGGATAATTATTACTATGCACAGGGTAATAGCGTGGAAATGCACCAGTATTTGAAGAACCACATTGTCTGGGCAAATCATAATTTGACCTGTGATCACTCCTTCGGTGAAATGAATTTAATTCTGTGTCGGAATGTGCTGATTTATTTTACGCAGCCCCTGCAAAATCGGGCTCTGGAATTGTTCGCACAAAGTTTATCCGGTGGGGGTGTTTTGTGTCTGGGTAGTCGTGAGTCCCTCTCGTTCTCGAGTGTAGCAAGCCGCTTTTCAGTGATTTCGTCTGGAAAACGGCTGTATAAATATAAAAACTAACAGGTAATTTTGAAATGGATAAATTGGTCGATTTGCCAAAAATTCTCGTCGTTGATGATATTGCTGCAAATTTAACTGCCATGAAGGCGGTTTTGCAGTCATTAGAGGCTGTTGTCGTTGGCGTGCATAGCGCACAAGAAGCTCTGGAACAGTTATTAGTCTGTCAGGAGGAAGATTACTGTTTGCTGCTGATTGATGTGCAGATGCCGATGATTAACGGTTACGAGCTGGCTGAATTGGTACGTAACAACAGGCGTACACAACACATACCCATTATTTTTGTTTCGGCGATAAGCAAGGATGGGCGGTTTCAAGCACCAAGTGCAAAAAGTGCTGCGTGATGTAGCTTAAAGTCAAAAGCGTCTGGCATGAACAGTTCAACCGGACATTTGAAACCGAGTGACTTAAGTGGACGAGTATTTAATTTCCACGCAATCGCGTCTAGT
>CAIOSY010000099.1 GCA_903861075.1 uncultured Nitrosomonadales bacterium | reverse complement strand
GGCGTTGTCGAAGTGACTTGGGGATTCATTGGATGCCGGTAATACAGAGGTTTTCTTTCGCTGACTGTGGTGTCGTTAAGGTTTAGCGGGTTCTCTTGATGGCGTCCCATCCAGAATCCCAGACTTAAACCCAGTATTAAAATCAACAATAACGGGATAAATTTAGTCATGGCTTAACTCCTCGCCCACTTCAGCAGACAGTTCGGCTAAAATTTGCTGTGTGTTGGTCAAGGCTTGCCAATATTGCGTTTGATACTGAAAAAAGTTAATTTGTGTACGTAACAAATCGGTAAAATCGGTCTGACTCACTTGATAGCCAGCCAGTAGCGAATTAACCGCTTGCTGTGCCTGCGGGATAATTTCATGTTCGAGCAGCAACAGCTTTTCTTTGGTCTGCTGATACTCGGTGGCTTTGGCCGCTATCCCGGCCTGAATTTTATGATGCTCGTCCTGCAAGGAATAGTGCTCTTGTAAAAGTTCACTCTTGCGCTGATCAACGGCTTTAGCTTGCTTCGTGTTGGCATAAATGGGTACGTTCATGCTCAATTGGACATTGGCAAAATCGCTACGCGTCTGCCCTGCCGGGGTATTCTGCCGTATTGCATAACCGCCGCCCACCGTAAAGTCCGGGTAGAAATCCTGCTTTGCCAGCTCCACCCTGTCTTTTGCAGCACCCAGCATCTTTTGGTGTTGGGCGAATAAGGGACGGACTTTCAACGCCTTGTCCTGTAATACAGCTTCGACAAGAGTCGGTAATTTGAACGCAGCTTCTACCGGAATTTTTGCGGACGTTTCCACGGTGATATCCAGCAAGGCATTGATTAGAGCATTTTGAGTGTGGCGTAGACTGACCAACTCCAGTTTTTCACTCTTGAGTTTGGACAATTCAAGTTGAGCCAACAGAACGTCTTGCTGGGCACCGGTGCCCACTTTGTATTTTTCCTGAGCAATGTCAATCAACTGCTGGAAGAAATTTTCAGTTTCGTCCAGTAAACTCAAAGCCCGATCATAATAAAATAGCCGCCACCATCCCTGTTTTACTTCGCGCACCAGTCGCAAACGCGCTTCATCAACCGAATCAGTAGCGGCCAGCGCTTCCTGCTCGGCGATTTTTTCCCGCAAAGCCAGCTTGCCGGGAAAAGGAATCATCTGACTAACCCCCATTTCCACCATGGTCATGTCTTCATCACGCAGATTGAAACTGCGCGTTGGCAGATTTAATAACCCAAAGTTGACTGTTGGGTCTGGCAAGGAACCGACTTGAGAGGGGATTGCCGCCATCGCTTCAGCACGCGCCTTAATCTCTCCCAAGCCGGGATTGCCTGCCAAAGCACGTTCAATCGCCACAGGAAGCGTCATGAAAGTTTCATCGATAGGCTTGGGCTTGGAGTCAGCCAAAACCTCACCCCAATTGACACGGGCTGTATTACTTGAGCTGTGAAATGACAGGCCGGGCGTGAACATCACCAACAAAAATAGTACCGCCATCCACGCCGAACCGATACGGCGCAATAACCGGAGATAACCAACAAACATGGGCTTTTTCCTTTTAAATCGGCAACTACCCAGCCGCAACTTAAAGATATTACAGACCACGAAGACACGAAGTTCACGAAGCAAAACCAAAGAAAAATCTTCGTGTTCTTCGTGTCTTCGGGGTGAAATGTCTTAAGTTGATTTCTATGAGGCTGGAATAATGCCACGTTTCCGGCATATCGTACAGAGTGCCGGAAACGCTTATTCTCGCTTACGCTCGAAAAGCCTTATTCCGGCCTACGC
>CAIOSY010000098.1 GCA_903861075.1 uncultured Nitrosomonadales bacterium | reverse complement strand
GTAGTGGCCCTATATTCGGGGAATATGGGCTGTAAGCAGGGGTTGGAGATTTTGGCGCAAGTTGCGAAGCTACAGGTGCAAGAAAAATCGGGGTATTTTGGGCTTGAACCTTGTTCCTTGCATCTCGTACCTGAAATTGTATTTGTGTTCTGCGGGAATGGGGCTGGGAGGGCTGATCTGGTGGTGTTGTGCGATGATCTGCCGAATGTGAGATTCATGGATTTGCAGCCGCAGGATCGTCTGGGTGAGTTGCTTGCGATGGCAGATATTCATTTGTTGCCGCAACGTGCCGATGCGGCAGATCTGGTGATGCCTTCAAAATTAACTGGAATGCTGGCAAGCGGGCGTCCAGTAGTGGCGACGGCACATGAGGGGACGGAGTTAGCCAATGTGGTCGCTAGTTGCGGATTGGTTGTGCTACCTGAAGATGCTGGCTTATTTGCTGATGCTATTGTGACATTATCGAATGATACCGGTTTGCGTGCTCGGCTTGGTGCTGCCGGGCGTGCTTACGCAGTGGCTAATCTGGACCGTGATGCAGTGCTGGGCAGGTTTGAGGCGGAGCTGAAAAGATTGGTAAGGGAAAACGAGTAACTAAGAAATAAATTTTATGGAGATTTTGTTGAGTCGAATAGCTAGTAGTTTTATCAATGACGGTGCTAATGAATTATTTGGGCTAAATACAGCAGGGAGTTTTTGTGCCTAGCGGTTTTTTGCGCCCTCATGCTTCTCGAATTTCCTTTTTTCAGCGCTTGGCAGATGCGACGCTGATCTTTTCTATTCTCGGCGTAGCGGAAGTTTATTTCGATGTGATTTTTGGTGTCGAATATCTATTTGCTGCGGTGATGGCCGTCATATTTTTCTTTTTTTTGGCAGAGAACCGCGGGCTGTATGGTTCGTGGCGTACCAGTCAATTGCTAGATGAAATTCGTGAGGTATTGGTAGTCTGGTTGATGGTGGCGCTCATTCTGATAACAACGGCATTCTTGACTAAGACTTCAGCGTATTTTTCCCGACAGGTTGTGTTGACTTGGTTCGTTTTAGTCTCTTTAGGCTTGCTTGTTGTCCGGTTTTTGGTGCGCTGGGTGTTACGGTATGTGCGTCGAAACGGCGCGAATCTTCGTTCAGTGGCTATCGTTGGTCATAATCAGATAGGTCATCGACTGGTTAAGCATCTCAATGCGATGCCTTGGGCGGGATTGCGGGTTGAGGGTTTTTTTGATTGTCGTGAGAGGGATGATGCTACTGTTGAAATCGGACAATTGAATTATTCGCTGGAGACGATAGATGATTTATTCCGGCGGATTGGCAGCAATGAGATTGATATTGTTTATGTGGCGTTGCCACTGACCAGCGAGCGCCGCATTGAGGCGTTGGTGGGGCAGCTTGCTGATACTACCGCCTCTGTTTATGTCGTCCCCGATGTTTTTACTTCTGAGTTGGTGCAGGCGCGCTGGGTCAATTTCGGTGGTATGCCACTGGTCAGTGTCTATGAAACTCCGTTCAGTGGCTTAAATGGATGGGTAAAACGGATGGAAGACCTTGTTTTGGCGAGCCTTATTTTGATGATCATCTCGCCTTTGATGTTGGGAATTGCCGTTGCGATTAAAATGACGTCGCCCGGTACGGTTCTTTTCAAACAAAGACGTTATGGGCTGAATGGCGCTGAGGTGGAGGTATGGAAGTTTCGTTCCATGACAGTGAGTGATGATGGGGCGCAGGTGGCGCAAGCTAAGTTAAATGATGCGCGAATTACGCCACTGGGCGCTTTTTTGCGCAGAACTTCACTGGACGAGCTGCCGCAATTTCTCAATGTGCTGGGGGGTTCCATGTCCGTCGTCGGGCCGCGTCCTCATGCCGTGGCGCATAACGAAATGTATCGTAAATTAATTAAAGGATACATGCTGCGCCATAAGGTTAAGCCGGGTATAACGGGCATGGCTCAAGTGAATGGTTGGCGCGGTGAAACAGATACACTGGATAAGATGCAATCGCGGATTGACTGCGATCTGGAATATATTCAGAGTTGGTCTGTGTGGTTAGATTTGAAAATCGTGATGCTAACGGTTATGCGAGGATTCGTCGGGAAAAATGTGTATTAAGTGTGGCGGGGCGGGAAGTATTCCAATCGTAGCCTGTCGTTGCGAGGAGTTTACGACGAAGCAATTCAGCCCGGAAAAATAGGATTTTTTGAATTCTCTGGATTGCCGCGCCGCAGTGCGGCTCGCAATGACAGGAGCATGGGCCGCGTCGGCTGCGCCTCCTCGTAAAGACGGTCGGAGCCTGTCAT
>CAIOSY010000097.1 GCA_903861075.1 uncultured Nitrosomonadales bacterium | reverse complement strand
GGCATGAATGCTTGGCTCCCCGCATGGAAAAAGGAATATCAATTTCTTCGTGAGTCACCCGCTCAAACGCTTCAGCAGGTCATGGAAAATTTGGCCGCAGGTTACACAAAATTCTTCAAGAAAACAGCAGATCACCCGACATTCAAGAAAAAAGGCAAATCGTCTGATAGATTCCGGTTTCCGGACGCAAAGCAATTCATCATCGACGAAACTAATAACCGCATTAAGCTGCCAAAATTAGGCTGGATATCTTATCGCAACAGCCGCGACATAAAAGGTTCACCAAAAAACATTACCGTTTCCGCCAACGCAGGCAAATGGTATTTTTCTGTACAAACCGAACGCGAAGTTGAACAGCCCCATCACCCGTCAACCAGCATCATTGGTATTGACGTAGGCATAACCCGCTTTGCCACGATGTCGGACGCAACCTATATCAACCCACTCAACACTTTCGGGAAGCATGAAATACAGCTCGCAAAATATCAGCGACGTATGAGTCATATCAAGAAGCACAGCTCCAAGCAATTCAGTAATAACTGGAAGCGTGCAAAAGCCCGCGTCCAACAGATTCACTCGCACATTGCCAACGTCCGCCGCGACTTTCTGCACAAGACCACGACAACAATCAGCAAAAACCACGCGATTGTTTGTATTGAGAATTTACAGGTGAACAACATGTCAAAATCGGCGGCAGGCACAAGCAAAGCACCTGGCCGCAACGTCAAGGCAAAATCCGGTCTGAGCAAGTCGATACTTGACCAAGGCTGGGGCGAATTTCGCCGTCAAATAACCTACAAACAAGCTTGGCGACGAGGCGATGTATTGGCGGTTCCCCCGCACAATACCAGCCGTACCTGCCCTGCCTGCACGCATATATCTGGCGCAAATCGCAAAACTCAAGCCAAATTTGCATGTGTCAATTGTGGTTACGAGAATAACGCAGACGTTGTTGGCGCAATAAATATCCTCAACCGAGGAATGAAAATGCTCGAAGGGCAGGACACGATGGACGCTTCCATTGGGTACGTAAGTACAGCCCAGATAGCCTGTGAAGTGAACGATGCCGTTAGGTCGTCAGCAGCAGGAACCCGCCGAAGCGAGTCAGCAAGCATCACGCTGAACGCAGTAGGAATCCCCGTCTCCTTCCGTGCTTGAGCGGCAGCCGTAGGCTGAGGGCGGGGAGGATGTCAACGGCCAGGATCTGCTTCCGGTTTTATAGTGGAAGGGGAGGCGGGATGCAGCCCGGCGGCATGCTGCCTTGCATGTCGTGTTTAAATTGTTTGCGTTCTTCAGGCGTCATTTTCTCCAGGCGTTCGTGCATTTCTTTACGGCGCGCTGCACGTTCTTCCTGTGGTATATTTTCCAGTGTTCACGCATCTCTTGACGGCGTTCCACACGTTGTTCCGACGTCATGCTATCGTGCCATTGTTGCTGATTTTGTATATATAGTAGGTTGTCATTGTACGCGGAGTTTTTTAGTGATAACTTTGTAATAACTTGTTTCAATAGCACTTTTAACTCATGTCTGTGTATCATGTCGCGATGAAAAATATACAACTGCAGGGCTTCAAATTCTGCGGGCTGCGTAACATCAGTTAATAAGGGGGAAAAATGAACTTTCAGCCCCCGTTCTTGGTACACTTAGTCTTGGTTGAGGTCACTAAACGTAACAACCAGATCTAGGGCAACATTTAAACGGTACACCGGGTTACTAGTCGGTGGGCGTCAACATCGTAGAAAATTATTAGCTGGAGCTGCACTATGCAAAGCGCGTTATTTCAGAGAACCCCGTTATTGTCAGGTACGGATATAGCGGTAAAGCGCGAAGAAATTTTATCCTATTTTATTACTACCTTTGACCGTTATGAACAATTGTTCGAATTGCTGGCGAGCGAAGAGGCCTATTATATAAAGCCCATTTCGTTGCGACACCCGCTGATTTTCTATCTGGGCCACACGGCCACTTTTTTTATCAATAAGCTGCTGCTTGCAGGTTTACTAACCCAGCGCCTCAATGCTTCTTTTGAATCCGTCTTCGCTGTGGGTGTGGATGAGATGAGTTGGGATGATCTTAATGAGGTTCGTTATGCCTGGCCTACTGTGACCGAGGTCATGGCCTACCGGCAGCAGGTTCGTCTAGTGATCAGCCAGCTGATTGAGCGCTTGCCACTTACTTTGCCTATAGATTGGAATCATCCCTGGTGGGCGATCATCATGGGAATAGAACATGAACGCATTCATCTGGAAACCTCGTCGGTGCTGATCCGCCAGCATGCGATAAATTTTGTAAAACCCCATTCCGCCTGGGTTGCCTGCCAGACATCGGGTGTGGCACCGCTAAACCAGATGATAACGATACCCGCAGGCAAGGTGTTGTTGGGTCGTGTAAAGTCAGTGCCCGTATATGGCTGGGACAACGAATACGGTTTGCATGAGGCGGAGATTGCTGTGTTTGCAGCCAGCCGTTATCTGGTCAGCAATGGTGAATTTCTTGATTTCGTGGATGATCATGGCTATATAACGGATGCGTACTGGGATGCGGAAGGAATGGCGTGGAAACAATTTAGTCAGGCTGAACATCCGACTTTCTGGGTTAGATCTGCGGAAAACTGGCGTTTAAGATTGCTCGCTGAGGAGATTGCCATGCCGTGGGATTGGCCGGTTGAAGTTAACTGTCATGAAGCCGCTGCTTTTTGTAACTGGAAAAAGTCGCTAACCGGGCAGGCTGTGCGTCTGCCCACCGAGGACGAATGGCAACGCCTGTATGATTTTAGCGCACAGGCTATGGTTGAAGCAGGTCATCGTGCACAGGCTAATATTCATCTTGATCATTATGCCTCACCATGCCCGGTTGGCGAGTTTGCTCAGGGTGAATTGTTTGACGTGACCGGCAATGTCTGGCAATGGACGCAAACGCCGATATATCCGTTGGAAGGCTTTGCAGTACACGCCATCTATGATGATTTTACTACGCCCACTTTTGACGGTCGTCATAATCTGATTAAAGGCGGTTCCTGGATATCCTGTGGTAATGAAGCACAAGCAGGTGCGCGCTATGCCTTCAGGCGACATTTTTTTCAGCATGCCGGATTTCGTTATGTGATTGCCGACGCCCCGGCCATTGTCGCCACCTCGAATTATGAAACCGATCGCCTGCTGTCAGAATATGCCGAATTTCACTATGGTGATGAACATTTCGGCGTGGCCAATTTCCCCAAAGCACTGGCAGAGATTGCGCTATGTGCTATGGCAGATAAACCTGCCAAAAAAGCGCTGGATTTAGGTTGTGCAACCGGTCGCTCGACGTTCGAACTGGCACGCCATTTCGATCAAGTCACCGGCATCGATTTCTCGGCGCGATTTGTCGGAATGGGCGCGCAAATGGCAGAGCAGGGAATGTTGCTTTACACCTTGACTGAGGAAGGGCAGCTGATCAGTTACAAGACACGCAGGCTGGCCGAGTTGGGGCTGGAAGAAACAAGAAACCGGGTGAGTTTCTTTCAGGGCGATGCCTGTAACCTCAAACCGGTATTTACGGGTTATGATTTGATACTCGCCGCCAACCTGATCGACCGTTTATACAGTCCGGTAAAATTTTTAGGTACGGTGCATGAACGACTCAATATGGGCGGAATTTTACTGATCGCATCCCCCTATACCTGGCTGGAGGAACACACCCGTCGCGAGGAGTGGATAGGCGGATTCAAGAAAAATGCGGAAAATTTCACCACGCTGGAGGGCTTGAAAGAGCTGCTGGCGGGACATTTTCGCTTGTTGCAGGCGCCGCTTGATGTGCCCTTTGTGATCCGTGAAACGCGACGTAAATTTCAACATTCGGTGTCTGAAGTTACGCTCTGGGAGCGCATCGCTTGAGTGTCAACTTTGATCAGTTAATTGATCGAAACGGTACGGCATCCGTCAAACATGACGGATGCGAGGGATATTTCGGCACTAAAGCTGTGCTGCCCCTGTGGGTAGCGGATATGGATTTTGCAGCACCTGAGGCGGTAAGCCGTGCGTTGGCTGACCGCGCGGCCCATCCGGTTTATGGTTATACGTTATATCCTGAGAGTATTTATCAGACACTGATGGATTGGTTGAAAAAGCGCTACGGCTGGCAAGTGCCGCGCGAGTGTATCGTGATGGCGCCGGGTGTGGTGCCTACATTATTCGCGTCGGTGCTGGTGTTTACCAAACCGGATGACGGCGTCATTGTGCAGCCACCGGTGTACTTCCCGTTCTTTTCAGCGGTGACGACCAGTGCGCGTCGCTTAATCGAAAATCCGCTACAGCTGAAACATAGCCGTTATGTAATGGATTTGGAACATCTCGAACGTTGTGCGGCAGAGGGTGCGCGCATGTTGATACTGTGTTCGCCGCACAATCCGGTGGGTAGAGTATGGCGAGAAGCTGAATTGAAGGACGTGTTGCGTATCGCGCGTCGTTATGATCTGACCATCTTGTCGGATGAAATTCACGCAGATTTGACTTACCCCGGGCAAACGCACACGCCGCTGGCGATGCTCTCAGGTGACAGCGACAAGTTGATAACTGCCGTGGCACCAAGCAAGACCTTTAATATTCCGGGGTTGGGTTTGTCCTGCATCATCGCAGCCGATCCGGCTCATCGTGCAGCGCTCAGAACCATTTTTGACAGCTTGCATATGGGAAATTTCAATCCATTCAGTATTGCGGCTTTTGAAGCGGCTTATCGCGGCGGCGCAGACTGGCTGGATAGTCTGATGCGCTATCTAGCCGCTAACCGCGATTTTGTCAGCGATTTTTTAACAAGAAATCTGCCCGCCATTCGTCTGATTCAGCCGGAAGGCACTTACTTGCTTTGGTTAGACTGCCGTGAGATGGGCTTGAGTGATGAAGCCCTACGTGATTTTTTTGTGCGTCAAGCGGGAGTAGGCATGAATCCCGGTACGGTTTTCGGACAGGGAGGCAGCGGTTTCATGAGACTGAATATCGCCTCGCCGCGTGTTGTGCTTGCTGATGCACTCGCGCGGATTTTACGGCTTCTAAAATAAATCCAACCAACCCGACGAATATTGGTTTTAGTGCAAGGGAATGCAACTTTCACGAGCCAGTGCGATGTGATAACCCGGGATCTGTTCGCACTCTATTAACTCACACGTCAATAGAATTTTTGCCCGGGCAGGACTCATTTCACAAAGTGGTAAACCTAACGATTTTCCGCGCGCTTCCAGCTCTGACCACGCCTGGGCAAAGTAACGGCCTTTAAGTTTTGGCGGGGCATCGATAATTTTTGAGGGATGAATCAGATAGAGATGGGCGAGATTATCAATCTCAGTAAAGCAGTCGAGTGCAACAATATCGACGCCCACTCGACGATGGCGTGAGAGTCCGATCAGCAGCATGTTATTTGCATAACTCAGACTGATGCTAATCGTTGAATTAGCAATGTAGGGGCCTTGTTCGTGCTCTATAAGTTTAAGTTGTGTGTTGTTTAAATCAAGCAGTTGCACACATATTTTTTTTAGTAGAGATCTCGCCGTTATGCTTGCCTGTGGTCTGGTCGTGCCCGTTTCCAGTGTGACTAAGAGTAATACTAATCCCTTGTCGTCAAATTCAATGTGCCGGGTAGGCCAGCGCGTGAGTTGTATCATAACAAACCGTTAGCTTCACGCTGTACCCGGTTGTGCAGGAGATCCTATCCAATTGCTACCGGCGGGGATGTTTTCACCTTTTAATATCAAGCTCAGCGAGCCGATTGTCGCGCCATCGCCAATATGTGCACCATATAAAATAATGGTTCGCGCACCTATGGTCACACCTCGTCCAATACTGACGGTGCCGATTTTCATGATGCGATCTTCAAACAAATGAGTTTGCGGACCGCACAAGGCATTGAGCGTAGAGTAATCTCCGATGTTCACGCAATCAAATTCGGTAAATGCCGTGGTATCCATATATATCCCTTTACCTGTTTTGCAGCCAAGTAGGCGCAAACAAGGCGGTAACATAGGCGTCCCTCGTAAAAAATCAACGAAATTGGGCACGGCGATTGATTCATAAAGATTTGTTATGGCTTCACTAGTCCATACAAAAGGAGTCCACATGGGGATAGCACGGGCACGATAACGACCGATGAGCAGCCATTTACTGAGGGCGACAAACAAAAACGAACCGACGCCATAGAGAAAACCTGCCAAAGATAAGGCTAAGGCCGTATCCAATATACGCCCGGAAGCGGCCAAAGGCATGACCAATCCTACGGTCAGATAACCTACGGCGATAACCACGGCCATCGGCATAACAATGCGTAATCCTTCAACGAATCCCCGGCTTAAACGGCGACGCAGCGTAGGGTGAAAGGTCAATTTATCGTCAAAACCGCTAAATTGTTCGCGAGCAGGTAAACTGATGGGCGGATTACCTACCCAGGTTTCACCCGGTTGCATGCGATCATTTGCCGGCACCCCCGATTGCACACCGATCAACATGTCATCCGGCAGTATGCTGCCATCCGGGACGAAAGCTCCATTTCCCAGAAAGGTGCGATTGCCAATGATCGTCGGGCGCAAGGTCATCCAGCCGCCTTCTATCCGCTCATCTCCTAACATGACGCCATCCGCGACAAAACTATCCGA
This sequence comes from uncultured Nitrosomonadales bacterium, assembly GCA_903861075.1. GTDB lineage: Bacteria > Pseudomonadota > Gammaproteobacteria > Burkholderiales > Gallionellaceae > Gallionella. Next base: position 9,879 of record CAIOSY010000097.1, on the reverse strand, counting down.
GCCTATCGTGAGCATATCGGGCACCACACCCAACGCTGTTGATATTTCAGTGCCGGGCCCCACTTTTGCACCAAGTAGGCGATACCACCAAGGGGCATACACGGTAGCATAAAGACCGTGTAACACAAATAAGCTTGATTCTTGTATCTGATTGCCCAGCCATTTACCAAAATACACCTTGCTGTGTACCGACCAGGTGCCAGGCTGCAGACGAGGCAAAACTAAATAGCGAAAACCGGTAGATGCCAAAATAGTAGCGATGACCAGTATTGCACTGGCTGGAATAGACAGTAGCAAATAGGTGAAAAAAGCACTCAAGGGAGATAAGTGCGCATCTACCTCTTTGAGCCAGTGCACATCTAAATAGTCGATAAGAATGAAGCTGGGGAAAACCGGCAGGAAAAACAGCACGGCTATCATGTTGGCGCCAAATATATAAAAAAGAGTTTCCCATGTCCGACGTAATTGTGAAATTTCAATGCGGGGACGACGTGAGCTGATATCCACCGATGCTGCATAGCGGGCGGGGGAGCCTTCCCAGTATTGTGCTGCCGGTACGCGTTGCCCACTCGCTAAGGAGGAGAGTCCGCCAAGATGAGCATAATCGCCCATTTTTGTATCGCCTTCCATGACAGCGTATGAATCGACAACCGCCTCATTGCCGATGTCGATGCAGCCCAATACTAACTCACCGCGCTCGACTCTGGCATTTTCAAAGTTGACCGCAGAACCAATGGAAACGCCACTACCTATACTTAATAAGTCAGGCGTGCGGATGAACAACGCACCTATTAGCGTGTCACGACCAATTTTTGCCCCCATGGCACGAAGGTAGAGTGCGTTAAGCGTCGAGCCAGAGAGTAAGTGGCGAGGGGGAATATCTGAAATACGATCAATCAACCACCAGCGAAAATAGGTTATTCCCCATAAAGGGTAACGCCCTGCTTTAAGTTTACCTACGATCAACCATTTAGCTGCAATAACAAACAAAAAACTGCCAAAATTGGCAAGCAGGTAAACCAGTAAGGCGGCCATAATGGCGAGAGACATACTGTCTCCCTCATCACCGGTAAAGTAGTGGTAGGTGAAAAAAGGCGATAACCATTGTGCCATTTTCAGGCATACCAGGGCGGGTAATGTGGCTGCTTGTGCAAGACCACACAGCACGCGACGCAATTTTGGGGTTTCGATAATTACCGCTACGTTAACGGCGGAAGAACGCTGTTTTTTACTCAAGGCTTGTGCAATTAAGCCGATACGACGTTCGCAATAAATATCATGTACGGTGACGTTGGCAAAACGGGGATCTTCACGCAGTTTGGATACTAAACGAGCCGCGAGCAGTGAGTGTCCGCCCAGGTCGCTAAAAAAATCGGCATCGCGCAGTAGTGCTTGACCGGGAAAAAGCTGTTTAAGGGCTGAAAATAAAATAATTTCTGCCTCATTTTCGGGCAGATCGGATGTGTCGGCGTCATCTAAACCAGCGGCGGTCATAGGCAAGGCTTTGAGCGTTTTTCGGTCAATTTTTCCGGAGGTGAGTCGCGGTAAAATTAAGATTGATTCAAATCGTGCCGGTACCATATAGGGGGGAAGTTGCGCGCTTAAGCAACGACGCAATTGAGGAATTGAAGGCGCTGTGCTGCTATTGCTGATAAAGTAGGCGACGAGTTGCTCTACGCTATCAACATCTTTGACGACGATCGCTGCCGCATCTATGCCTGCTTGCCGTGCTAATACCGTTTCAATTTCACCCAGTTCGACACGAAATCCACGTATCTTAATTTGATCATCAACGCGTCCCAGGCAGGTAATATTTCCTGTGTCGTCGATGCGTGCCATGTCACCGGTATGATACAGACGAGCTTCGTGCTCTCCTTGGGCATAGGGATTGGCAACAAATTTTTCCGCCGTCAAATCAGGCCGCCCCAAATAACCTTGTGCAACGCCCGGCCCTGTAATGCAAAGCTCTCCGGTTTGACCTGCGGGTAACAAAGCAAGCTGCTCATCCACCACCATCAGGCCATAATTTGGCAATGGACGACCAATTGTGACTGGCACGCCTTGATGCAGTTGAGCCAGACTCGCCGAAACACTCGCCTCAGTTGGGCCATAGGTGTTAAATAGTTGATGAGACGATGTAGCCCAGCGTTCAACCAGCGATTGCGGACACATTTCCCCGCCCAGGTTAATCACTCGCAAGCTCGGTACATCGTCCGAAAAAAGTGCCAGTAAGGTAGGAACAGCATGTAAAACGGTGATGTTATGGGATTGCAGCGCGATTGGTAGCGCATCAGGATCACCAACGAGTTCCCTCGGTGCCAGCCATAAGGCTGCACCAATCAGATAGGAAATCCAGATTTCCTCAAAAGACATATCAAAGGCAACAGAAAAACCTTGATAAACGCGATCGTCTTCACGTATGCCCAGTAGCTCATTCTCGCTACGCAAAAAATGGCAAATACTGCGATGATTTACCAATATCCCTTTAGGTTTACCCGTCGATCCTGAAGTGTAAATAACATAGGCCGGCGTGTCTGGTGTCGCATTAGGTCCTCGTCTGACAAGAAGCGATTCTGTGGCTTCAATCAGGTCTTCCACTATCCAGACTGGATGAGGGTAGTCGATCAAATGGGGTAGGAATTCGCGGCAGGTAAGCAGTCCCGGGCTTTGCGCATCTTCAAGACAGACTTCAATTCTGACCGTAGGGGTGTCTGCATCAAAAGGTAGCCAGGCGGCACCAGATTTACTAATTGCCGCTTGAGCAACTAATAAATCAATTCCACGGGGTAACCATAGCCCTACGACCTGTCCGACTTGTACGCCTTGTTGGATCAAACCACTGGCAATGCGATCGGCCATCGCGTTTAATTGCGCGTAACTTAAGTTGCGCGAGCCGTATGTCATTGCGATTTTATTCGGAATACGACGGGCGGTGGCTTCTAGTAAATCGGGGAGTGTTTCGTTACGAAGGAGATCAGGGCGATGAGGACCACGAAGAATCATATTTCAAATCTCGATACTTATAAGGTGGACAGGGCGCTAATTGCCCTGTTAATGCGCGTAGTTTAACACGCCCGTCTTTCCAGTCCTAATGACGCAGCTTAATGAGTGGACGTTATGAGCTTGGAAAAACGGACTGCTTAATGTGTTTAGGGTTGTTGGCCGGCTATTGTTCATTCAAAAACAATCGCGCCATTTTCTCAGTGCTTTAAAAACAGCACCAGACGTGAAATCAGTTAACCCTTGTTTTTGTAAATTCTTAATTATCTCTTGCTGTTCGCAGCGCAAAAAAGGATTAGTGGCTTTTTCAAGCGCAAGCGTAGATGGAACCGTTGGTGTATTGGCATCACGTAGCGTTTTAGTTTCTATTATTCGTTGCTGCATAACTAAATTTCCAGGCTCACAGAGCGCGGCAAAACGCAGATTTGACGCTGTATATTCATGCGCACAATAAATTAGTGTGCTGTCAGGCAGTTGTGCCAGGCGTTGTAATGAGCAATGTAAGGCCTCAACTTCCCCTTCGAAGTTTTTGCCGCATCCGGCTCCAAAGAGGACATCTCCACAAAATAAAATTTCGGGCGTACTTTGCGCGGAGAAAAAAGCGATATGATCATCCAGATGGCCGGGAACATCTATTATTTCAAAGACGAGATTAAACGCATCTAACATAATTTTCTCACCATGGACGACAGGGTGGCTAATGTGAGAATTGAGTGGATGCTGTCGTCCGTACACAGGCACGTTGTATACTGCGCGAAGTTTTTCGATGCCACCGACATGATCATTATGACGATGTGTGCAAAATATGCCGCTTAGTATCAAATTTTCAGTGGCAAGGTAGGCTAAAACCGGCACAGCATCACCCGGATCTACGACAATCACATGATGATTGTTGTGTATTGCCCAGATATAATTGTCCTGAAAAGCGGGGATAGCGATTATTTTGAACATGGTTAATTGAAAGTTAGACGATGTCCTATTGTAAGCCCATGGCGGAAAATTTGAGTGAGTGGTTTTCCACGGGGCAGGGACATTATGCTTTATCGTTTGAACAAGACTGGTTTGATCATACGGTAAATGATATTTTTGGCTATAACGCCTTGCAACTGGGTTTGCCTGATAATAATTTTCTCCGTAATAGTCGTATCCCTTTACGCATAATCGGTGCGGATCTGCCTCGTGCTCAGTTACGCTTATGTCCTGATGAGTTGCCGATAGCCTGTGGTAGTTTGGATTTACTATTGTTGCCTCATGTTCTGGAATTTTCCGAACGGCCTCATGAAATTTTGCGCGAAGTAGAGCGCGTATTGATGCCGGAAGGAAGTTTGATTGTGAGTGCTTTTAATCCGCATAGTTTGTGGGGATTGCATCGTCGTTTAGTCAGGCGGCGGAGTTACCCCTGGTGCGGTCGTTTTATTTCGCTGTCTAAACTTAAAGATTGGCTAGCGCTATTAGGCTTTGAAGTGGTCTCGGTAAGTTATGGTGCTTATGTGCCACCTTTTAATAAAAGAAGACCGATTTTTGATTTTATTGATAGGCTGGGCAATCGTTGTTGGCGAACAGGGGGCGGAATTTACTTGGTTCATGCTATAAAACGTGTTCCCGGTATGAGGCTTTTAAAACCCAGTTGGAATGCAACACTGGTCAAACAATTATTGCCCGTTGCACCGAAACTCAATAATACACAATCTAACTCGGATGCGAGTAAATTCTCGGATAATTTTGATAAGTAAATGATGAATATGAATAAAGTGGAAATTTTCACTGACGGTGCCTGCAAAGGAAATCCGGGTGTGGGTGGATGGGGTGCTTTGCTGCGCACCAAGGGTGTGGAAAGAGAGTTGTTTGGTGGTGAAATACTCACTACAAATAATCGTATGGAGTTAATGGGTGCTATTTCAGCATTGGAAGTTTTGACGCGCAACTGCCAGGTTACGCTACACACCGATTCAAAATATGTACTTCAGGGTATAACCACTTGGCTAGCAGGTTGGAAACGTGCCGGGTGGAAAACCGCCGCTCGTAAACCGGTGAAGAATGAAGATCTATGGCGCCGTCTGGACTCCTTAGTGGTGCAACATGAAGTCGAATGGGTATGGGTGAAAGGGCATTCAGGCCATGCGGGCAATGAACAGGCAGATGTTTTGGCAAATAAAGGCGTTACCATGATACTGCAGCAGGTTGCATCCGATGCGTAAGATCGTACTGGATACTGAAACAACGGGACTGGATCCAAAAAAAGGGCATAGAATTATCGAGATTGCCGCGATCGCCCTGGAGGGGAGAAAAGTTTCTAAGCAGCATTTTCACTATTATCTGGATCCTGAGCGTGAGGTGGATGAAGAAGCTGCTCGTGTACATGGCTTTACCTGGGATATGTTAAAAGGCCGGACTAAGTTCGCCGACATCGCCAGTTCTTTTCTGGAATTTATTGATGGTGCCGAGTTAATGGCACATAACGCGCCATTTGATATGAGCTTCATTAATAATGAGCTTCGCTTGTTAGGCTATCCGCCATTGAACAATCCGGTGGTGGATACGCTCAAGATGGCGCGTGAAATGAACCCCGGTAAAAAAAATGGCCTTGATGCCTTGTGTAGTCGTTACGATATAGATAATACGCATCGAACCTTGCACGGTGCGCTGCTCGATACGGAGTTGCTGGCGGAAGTCTATTTTGCCATGACGCGCGGGCAAGAAAGCTTGCTGGGGGTAGACCCGATACCTGCCGTACGTCAACCTGCGGTATTGAGAACAGATGCTTTACGGCCAAGGTTACAGATAATGCTGCCAAGTCCGGTTGAATTAGCCTTACATCAACAGCAACTGATTGATATTGACAAGGCGAGCAAAGGGGCTTGCCTGTGGGTTAAATTGGAAGGAGTCGCATGACACCGAACATACGTCGTATGGTGGTTGGATTAGCGGGCATCGCAATGTTATATGCAATGGCATGTGGCTATATGTGGCTAACTCAGAAGAGTCAGGTATTTGTTCCTTCATCGAGTATACAAACGACACCGGATCGTATGGGGATGACATATCAAACCCTGCGTATCCCAGTAGGGCACGGTGCGGATCAGGGGGAGTTGGATGCCTGGTGGGTTCCTGCAGAAAAAGTAGATTCACCTGTGGTACTGTACTTTCATGGTAATTACCGTAATATCAGCAATAACCTGGAGCACACCCAACACTTGCATCAGTTAGGCTATAACGTATTGTTAGCGGACTACCGCGGCTTTGGCAAGAGTACAGGGGGAGAGCCCAGTGAAATCAAAGTTTATGAGGATGCGGAAACAATTTGGCGCTATTTAATGGACAAGAAAGCGGTAAATCCTGCTAAGACCATCATTTACGGTCATTCATTGGGGGGGGCAATCGCGATTAATCTTGCCGTAAATCATCCTGAGGCTGCCGGTCTTGTTGCTGACTCTACTTTTACTTCGATGCAGGCGATGGGGGAGTTGGATTATGGTTTTTTGCCTATAGGCTATTTACTCAACCAACGCTTTGCCTCGATACAAAAAGTGCCTAATCTGAAAATTCCTGTGCTGTTTATACACGGTACATGGGATAAAAAAGTGCCAGTGGAGATGTCTAGGCAACTTTATGCTGCAGCACCCAAGCCGGCAACGTTACTCCTTATATCAGGAGGAGAGCACAATAATAGCGCTACGATAGGTTGGGTGGCGTATCGCGATACGGTTTCAAAATTTATTTTGGAACACACGCGGAAATGACGATAAGCGTGATATTTTTCCCTGTATGTTAAAAAATACAATATAATCAATTCAATAGCTTAACTATTCACTTTTCAAGCGCGAGCGTTTGGAAGCAATTATAAATAAACACCCGTTTTGGGCTGTACGGAACAACTATGAAATCAGATGTCATTATTATCGGTTCGGGCGCTGCTGGCCTGATGTGTGCATTACAGGCCGGCGCGCGCGGTCGCTCTGTGGTTTTGCTCGATCATGCGAAGAAACTGGCGGAAAAAATTCGGATTTCCGGTGGAGGGCATTGCAATTTTACGAATATTAACACCAAGCCTGAAAACTATATTTCCAGCAATCCTCATTTTTGCCGATCTGCACTGGCTCGTTACACCCCGAATGACTTTATTGAACTATTACAAAAACACAGTATTTCTTTTCATGAAAAGACCTTAGGGCAATTGTTTTGCGATGACGAATCCGAGGTCATTATTGCCATGCTGCGCGCCGAGTGTGATGCCGCGGGTGTGAAGCGTTTTATGAGCTGCGACGTTCAAGAAATTAAACATACCCCTTACACGGCGGATACCGGGATAGGTAAAAAAGCCAAGTTTTATGTAAGTACTTCACGGGGGGAGTTTGAAGCTGTCTCGCTAGTTATCGCCACCGGAGGCCTGTCCATACCTAAAACGGGTGCGACGCCTTATGGATATCATGTTGCAGAGCAATTCGGTGTGCCTATCACTAAACTCCGCGCAGGACTTGTTCCGTTGACATTTCCCCCTGATGAATGGAAACCCTATGCGGATCTGACGGGTGTATCTTTCCCCGCGATTGTTACCACGGGAAAACACGCCTTTCGTGAAGATATTCTGGTGACGCATCGAGGTTTAAGTGGCCCTGTGATTTTACAAGCCTCATCTTATTGGCAGCATGGCGAAGTATTACATATCAATCTGTTGCCTGATCAAGATATGCTGGCAATGCTAGACGAGCATAAAAACAGCAAGAAGCAACTGGCTAATTTCCTGACGCAATGGTTTCCAAAAAGCTTTTCTGATGTGTGGTGCGAAAAAAATAAATCATTTGAAAACAAACCATTAAATCAGTATAACGATAAACAGCGCAAAGCAATTGCCCTGTCATTACACGACTGGCAAGTCACGCCTTCTGGCACGATGGGTTATGCTAAGGCAGAGGTGACCTGCGGCGGGATAGATACCCAGGCGTTATCATCCAAGACCATGGAATGCAACGATGTACCAGGTCTGTATTTTATTGGTGAAGTCGTGGATGTGACCGGGCAGTTGGGCGGCTACAACTTTCAGTGGGCATGGGCATCAGGTTTTGCCGCAGGTCAGGCTGTTTAAACTTTGAAAAAAAGTTCACTTTTGGGGCGTTTGACTGGATTTTTACTTGTCGCCATCCTGATGGTACTCGGAGTTATGTTTTCCGCAGTATTGCTGATTTTTATTGTAGCAGCGGGTTTAATTGTATTTGCTTATCTGTGGTGGAAAACCCGCGCTCTGCGTAAACAAATGCGCGAACAGACTGAGTTTGCTATGAAGAATAAGGCCGACATCGATTCCGGGAATATCTTTGCAGGAAGTATTATTGAAGGTGAGATTACGCGTAAAATTGTCACGAAGGATTAAGCTAAAAACATACTCACAGAGATTAGCGCCTTTAAAGTTAAAACTCTCACCTCTCATACTTATCGGACAGCGGGATTGCTACGCTGCACGATAAGTTTTTTGTCGAAATTTTCAACAAAGACTAAGGTAGCCTTCTTGATACCACTCGTAAAATAGCGCGACGAGTTCATCTGAGGGTGACTTAAGTGAATTGAGTTGGCGGTTATCTGCCAGTTCGCGCAATAGATTATAATCCGGCAAGGCGGAATCTGTGGCTTCACCATTCATATAAATCGTGTGCTCATGGCAGAGCATTTGGCTTTTTAAATCTAATACGAGTTGTTTTTCTTGTAATGATTTTTTAAATTTCTTCAAACTCAGTACTTCTTCAGGGGCATCGAAAAAAATATGCGGTTTAGGTTCGCTTAAATAGCAACCTAGAAAATTAGCGATATCTTCCTTGTCCCAGCGTACCTGGTTAATTGTGCTTGCAACTTGGTTCAGCATATCCTTACTTATTTCGGAAGGATGAACTTGAGTTTTTAATTCGGGATCAGCGTACATACCCTCTACACAAATACGATCCTGTAAATACACCAAAAATTGCTCAGCCAGTTCTTGATAGGCGGGAGTACGGAAACCAATTGAATATGTCATGCATTCATCTTCGGCTATTCCATTGTGCGCGCAGTGGGGTGGCAAATACAACATATCGCCCGGCCCCAATACCCATTCTTGTTCAATTTTGAAGTTTTTTAGAATGCGTAAAGGCGCACCCTCTATGAGGGTGTGATCGGCCTGGGTCGAAATTTGCCAGCGTCTATGCCCCATACCTTGCAATAAAAACACATCATAGGCATCAAAATGGGGGCCGACTCCTCCCCCTTTTGGCGCATAACTAACCATCAGATCATCCAGACGGGCATGGGGAATAAAATCAAACTGCTTGAGCAACTCGGTCGCTGTTGATAAATGGTGATTTAGCCCTTGAACCAGGACACTCCAGTGTGTCTTGCTTAATCCCTTGAAATCACGCGCTTTGAAAGGTGATTGTTCCAATTCGAATCCGCCGTCGCGTTGAATCACGAGTCGCGCCTGAACATCTTCTGTGCAGGCCAGTTCAATAGCCTGTTTGGGTGTGAGCAAACCGCTGAAGTCAGGGAGGGCTGCACGAATTAATAGTGGTTTTTTTTGCCAGTAATCGCGCAAAAAATCATGGACGGATAAGCCGCCTAGCAGAGTCGATAAATTATTCATGGGGTTCATTATAGGCGTGAAGATTGCAGTATAGGTATGCTATGCATGGCTAGCGTGTAAAAAATTATAAAATTTGTTGAATACAGTAAAATTATTAGGAGGCGACCCGCAATACGTTTAAAATATGCACTATGCTTGTCTATGAGATGCATTTTAGTCACATTTTGCCTATGGGTGTGCATAAAAAAACAGGTAATATTTTAAATTAAAGGAAATTAAGCATGAATATTGTAAAAGATTCCGTTGTATCCTTGCGTTATGAATTATTCGATATC
>CAIOSY010000096.1 GCA_903861075.1 uncultured Nitrosomonadales bacterium | reverse complement strand
TGCAAAACCGGTTTTGACTGTCTGTAATGAGTTGCGATGCTGTTTGCAATGCCGCTGCTTTGCAAGGCGACTAGCCGCGCAGCCCGAGAGGGCGAAGAAAGATTCAGGCGAAGCCTGACATTAGTGGTTTTGGGGAAGGGGGAGCCGCCGAAGGTGGGGGAAATCCCCGAAGGGGTTGCCCCGTGTTTTCGCCTAACTTTGGAAATGGCGCGGAGGTTTTACGTTAAAGATTATAAAGAGTTAAAAAACGCGCGCGTTGTTAAGCTTTTTGGAAGCCTTATTGATATTGGCTTAGCAGGGGAAAAGCGTCAGCGATAACACGAGGCAAGCGTCAGTGATAACACGAGGCTATCCACAGAAAAGCGTCAGTGATAACACGAGGCTATCCACAGGCGTGGCGTCAGCGATAACACGATAGTGTCAGTGATAACACGATAAAATTTATTGGCCGATAAACCCTGCTAACTTCTTTGAGTTTTTGTTGTGAAACCACGCTTGATCGTTCTCCTGGTCGTATACCAGCCGATATTCAGGTAATGTTCCCGACCTAGCAATAGCTATTACCTGACTTTTGAAAGCGCGCAGATGGCTATGTGCGCCACACTTTTCACGCAGTAATTCTATCCCTATCTTCCAGCTAGATTGATGACCGCAATGCTTTCTTGCAAGCTCATAAAGTCGCCGTTCAAGCGGTTTTCTAAGCCTAAAATAGTCCTTGTGTATCGTAAGAACTTCGTGTGCCTGAACCGCATTAAAAAGCCATTTTGATAATGTGACTTCTACAGCAATCATTCGCTCGTCGTCTGGGGCTTTTTCAACAATTGTCCAGTTGTCTATAATTCCGAAGCCCTCCTGAACCCGCTTCCCGCCTGTTCTTATGTCAGTTGTAATTGACGTGCCTCTAAGCCTCTCAAAAGACGAGCGAAGCCGTTTATATTCACGTCCGTCAGTTGGCTTGTTCGTAGATACCAGGTAGTCGTAGACCACAAAGCGCACAGTTCGGTTTTTAGCATCCTCGCGGTTTCGATTCAATGCTTCTGTCATTTGCGACACCACGAAGATCAACACGTCTTTGTCGAACTGGGTAGCCCTTCCTTTCACGCTAGGGTAAACCTCAATTTTTTTATTGCCGTCCTTGCTTTCCCAATTCCAAGTTGTTAGGTCTGGCTTCGTGGACAAGGTAAAAATAGGGGCTTCCATACTTGCGCCATCATCCTTCATGGCATAGTCAAACAGGTCCGCCAGAAAGAAATCCCGGTTAGCGTGGCGATCCGGTAATAAATTGTGTGGCTTTGGTGTTAACGATAGCTTCAATTCATCGAGACAGGCGAATAGCTGCTCTTGCTGCATCAACTCTGCTTTTGCTTGTAAACCTTCCTTGTTCACGTCACTGTTCATGTTGGATTCTCTTTTTTCCAAGCCATACATTTTAAAACAGGACACTCCTATAGTAGTGCGTATATAGCTATATAGCTATATACGCACGAAGCGCTTTTTCAACTAATTCTGTTTCAGTCACACGATTGCCGGTTTTAACGGACAGCTCATAAGATTCGCGTTTTAGCGCGAGGATAATATCCATTGGCAGTCGAAAAACTTTTTGCTCTCGATGCACTTTAGCGCTGGCCAGTGCGGATACTTGAGCAATTGGCAGGCTATCTCTCCTGTCCGCGACATCAGCAGCCCCTCCTTCTAAAAAATTAGACAGGTCTTTTTTTGGATTGAACTGATCTGTATTAGGTTTTGCTTTCAAACTTGCACCTCTTTAAAAAAAGCTTCCATTTCGGCAATAGCGGCCTGATCGCGTCCTAATTCTTGCACAATGGAGCCCTCACCAATGGCGCGACGGAACGCGACGCGCTCACAAACCTTCGTTGGCAATACAGTCAATTTTTGTTCTGACAGAAAAACCAACATTTCAGCGGCGTCCTTAGTGCGCGGATCTACCCTGGTCAGTAACACTCGTACATCCAGTACAGGGTTATAGTCGCGTGCCAATTCAACGACCGTCAACAAGTCGGTCATGGCCGCAGCGTCCAGATTACTTGCTCCAATCGGAATAATAGCCATTTGGGCCAAAAGCAAAGCTGATCGTAAACCAACTGAGTCACGTCCACCGGCATCCACTACAACATGCTCGAAGCCTGCTGCAAGCTGTTTTCCTTCTGTGAGGATAGCTTTGCCGGCCAGGCATGTAGTCGTGGGGCTTGGCGCATCGGTCGGATTGTCGCGGCGCCATGCCGCCCAGCTGGCGGCGCTGGCTTGTGGGTCGCCATCGATCAGCAAAGTTTTACCTATCCGCGCAAGCATTGTTGCAAGATGCACGGCTGTTGTTGTTTTTCCAACTCCGCCCTTTGTGTTCACAACCGCATATATCATTTTAAGTACTTATATAGATAATTATCTAGTTATCATTATAACTATATAGCTATATATAAGCAATAAATCAAAGAGCCGGGCGTGCAGCTATAAGTGCGCTGGCTTGTTGATTCTGCAACATCCATGCGGACGTGACTGAACATCTAAAACCAATAAGGTCTGCCACTCTTTTAAAATCATCGCTCAGATTCCTGTTAAAAACAGGCTCGTGATGTGCAATCCGATTCCGCAGTTTTCGGATGTGTTCGAGGTCGTCATACAACGCTTGTCTTGACTGACTAATAGATTGTCCGCTTGGTAGATTGGGAAATATTTGCGTCAAATAGTTATTCCACAAACGCGGATCATGACGACCCGTAAGCATTTTTTGCCAAAATACAAACTTCAGCTCAGGAATAAGCTTCCCGGTCGTTAGCGCCCCTGCCGCCTGAAGTCTTTGTCGAGAGCTCTGCAAATCTTTTTGCTGGTTGTAGCCAGATAGCGGGTGAGGAAGGCTTTGCTCAAAACCAACCGATTGCGGCCAGTTGCCCCCATATTGTGCTTCCAGGGCTTCTGATATGGCATTCCTAACAACCACTTCACAGATATGCAGTGGGGCAAGGAGTGCTGCCGAGACTTGTGCATTCCACGCATACAAATCCAAGGCTATTTTCGGGGAAATTTTGTTGCCGGCATTATCAGCAACGCATTCATAAGTACCCATCCTGGCAGCAGATAAAGACTTTCGTATTGCTATTATTTTTGTTGACGGCATCGTCAATAAGCCTTATAGTTTTACCACTAGCCACGGGAGTTGTTGGTGCGAACCTCCCCCCGAGGACAAACGATAGTATGTATTTAGGAAAGCCCGCCTTAAAGCGGGCTTTTTCTATTCTAGCCGAATCAAAATATTTCCGCCTGCCCCGGCGTGCGCCCCCGCACCGTATAGGTCGCAACACGCAGATCCTCAGCCATAACCCGTGCAGCAGCATCGAGCGACTGAAACAGCCGCACATGGCGCTTACCAGCTCGCTCGGCTTCTAACCGCATGTCGGGCATCAGCCCCTTGCTGATGATGTAACCTTGACTCGTCCAGGTGATAATCCAGCCGTCCTGGGCGACTCTGGCCGCCGCTCTCAATTCACTCAAAACCATATCACCCCCTGTATGTTGCATCTGCAATCGTATCAAGTTGCACAGGCAGAATCATACAGTTGCAAACGGCGTCCCGCCAGCCCGCATGAATGCTGGCGTTTGTCATAACGCCCGTTGTACGCATCCGGTTTCGGACTGTTCGGCGGATCATCAGAACGACATGCTACTTGCATTTCTCTCCGCCGAGAGAGATACTTGTATCTCACTTTGATTTATTTGGAGAAGTTCATGGCCGCCGTCTCTCTGCGCCTACCCGATGACGTCACACAACGCCTAGCGCATCTGGTCGAACTCACCGGGCGTAGCAAAACTTTTTACATGGTGGAAGCTATCCGCGAACACATCGACGACCTTGAAGATTTGTACCTGGCCGAACAAAGATTGATCGACATTCGTGCGGGCAAAACCAAAACCGTCCCACTCGAAGAAGTGATGAAGCGCTATGGCCTGGAAGGTTGAGCTTGATCCAGACGCTGAGCGGGAACTGGACAAGCTTGACCCGCAGATAGCCAGGCGTATTCTGACGTTCTTGCATGGCCGTGTGGCTGTGCTTGATGACCCGCGCAGTATGGGTGAAGCACTCAAAGGTTCCAAGCTGGGTGAGTTTTGGAAATACCGTGTGGGGGATTATCGGATCATCAGCAGCATCGAAGATGGCGCTCTGCGAATCCTGGTTGTAAAGATTGGCAATCGTCGAGAGGTCTATCGCTAATCCGGCAAGCTGAAAACTCCAACGCCCGCTTTATGCCGTGCAATAATGAAGGTCGATGGGCAAGTGTGTGCCAATAGCAGTCCGTCAATGAGTGAAATAGATAACCGGGAAGCGGTCGTTAAAACTGGTAGCGCATGATGGGATTTTCTCTATTGCTTTGGCTGCGAAAAATTCTCGCTGAGCGCGCTATTTAAATTGACATCAGTTTGCCTCTTAAGCTTGGCTAGAATCTGGGCGCAGTCGCCGCCTGGATAACTATATGATTCAAAATGTTTCCGCCAGTCGCTAGCCAGCTCTGATATCTCGAGACTTGAAATTTGGCTGTTTGTACCTGCAGAAACTTTAACATTCCCCAGCCAGAAAGTTTCATTTAAACCTTCCAAAATAAAATAAGCACCTGGGTTGTTTGTGCTTAAATTTTCGGGATCTTTGTATATGAAACAACCGATGGTTTTAATTTCGTTACTGACTAATTTTTTCAGCCCGGGATATTGACCATTGTTGGATTGATCGGTTTCTGGCATCGCTGACCATGCTTTAATTTGTGGTGAGAATGTCACTTTGATATCACGCTTTCCATTCCAATCTGCCAGAACCTTAATTCGATTTTCTTTTGCGATCAGTGCATTTCGAAAATTTGCTAGCACAGGCCCGATTAAGTCGCTCCAGTCACGATAGGGTTTACCTATGCCATCTTGTACATCACCGATGATAAATTTAGGACTGGATACACCATATATTTTTTCCAGAAATATTTGCACATTGGGCGCTTGATCAAAACAATTTTTTACCATGGCTGGATTGCTGTACCAGTCTGCTCCGCCTTTAGATTCGTCGATAAATGACTTCATAACAATGGATATATCCATATTGCTCAGGCCAAGATTTTTTAGTTTCCCCAGAGCAATGCTACATGCATTGGACAAGTCACGCCCTTGGGCAACGGATATGATTGGCAGCAGGCTTGGAGATGTATCGTTGAGGGTTTGTAGAAAATTGTGACGGCTATTGATCGGCAGATAATTCAGTACGTTTGCTACGGAAATGCTGTCCGGATTTGGTAGGTCGGCAGTGCCCGATGCCACAGGATCAAATAAAGAGCTGGTGTAATTGAACGATAGTCTGACGGTAAATAGAACTGTCTTTTCAGTTTTATTATCCGCCTGCAGTTGTAAAATCTTTTTGTCAGGCGTACTGCCTAGGTTGCTTTCGGCTCGATAGACAGGGATTTCAATGGTGCGAATCCCGTTGCGTAGTTTGGGCCAGGTCAAACTAATCTGAGTTTTTCCGTTTACCATTCCCTGCATAAGCGTATTGGTTCTGGATTGCGCCTCAGACAAAGCAGGATTGCCAACGGTTGCCGCAATGCCACTAATAGCCGTCGCCGTGCCGCCCGTCACGACTATCGCAGCCGCGCCCAGCAATAATTTAGCCGAACCGATAAAATCTTGATTGGAGTCGCTTGAACTTTTTACATTAAGCACGATGGATAGTTCACCGGGGTTAAACGTAGAGTAGGATTCGAGCAATGCAACCGGAACGATATTAATTGGTAGCGTGCTAAGGGATGCGCACTCTGAACCATTGTCACGACCATCGAAGGCTGCGATAGGTATCTCTCCGCCATCCAGATTCTTTTTAAAACCGTTTGTCACCATCGAAAGAACTAATTGCGTCTTCTCACCACCCCAAAACGTGTGATTTGATAAAGGTACACAACTGCTGGTGGGTATTACTTCTGATGTTACCGTTACATAACCGTCATGACCATGGCCGTCATGCAGCCATTTTGGAGTGTCGCCAGAAGTGTAGACGGGTCGGATTCCTGGAAAGAAAAATGTTGACGCAAAACTGTGCATTGTTTGTGTCATTGCCAGAAAAAATACAACGGATGCGATTTTTGTTTTCATTTTTATATCTCGATATTCGTTTGCAGTTATGGCGACGGTGACACAATTTTGGCATATCAGAGTTATCTATGATTTATTGCCATATGCGCATCGATGCTGCCCGCATGGCCAATAGTGCCTACGCTTTGCTCTTGCCATGCTCGACTAAGCTCAGGCGAATGAGATCAGGGATACTTTCTACTCGCAGCTTCATCATCATGCGCGCTTTGTGTACTTCTACCGTGCGAGCACTGATACTGAGAGTTTCGGCGATCTCGCGGTTATGCTGGCCTTCCACGACC
The DNA here is from genome assembly GCA_903861075.1 of uncultured Nitrosomonadales bacterium. GTDB lineage: Bacteria > Pseudomonadota > Gammaproteobacteria > Burkholderiales > Gallionellaceae > Gallionella. Next base: position 4,975 of record CAIOSY010000096.1, on the reverse strand, counting down.
AGTTCCATAACCTCCTTTTCGCGAGGGGTCAGGTTCGCTAACAAATGACCAAGCTCAGTACGCTGATTTTCTTTACTCTGTACATCCGTCTGACGAATAAACGCTTCATCAATCGCTCTCATTAATTTAGTGTGATCAATCGGCTTCTCCAGAAAATCGACTGCTTGAGAGCGGAAAGCCTCACGTGCTGAGACGACATCACCATGTCCTGTCATTATGATGGCGGGCATAAGGCAGCCGATCTCTAGCAACCGCTTTTGTAATGCCAAGCCATCCATTCCCGGCATACGAATATCTATGAGCAGGCATCCGCACCACTCTTGCCGATAGGCGTTGAGGAAGCTCTCGGCCTCTGCAAACATCGTGACAGAATAGCCTCTCAGGCCGAGTAACAACCCGAGGGCATCGCGGACTGATTGATCGTCCTCGACTATGAATATGCTATATCCGCTAGATTGCATCGTCGTCCTTTTCTGCGATAGGTAGTATCACTTTAAATAAACCGTGGTTGGTTATTTCCGCTAACAGATGTCCGCCATGTGCCTCGACGATGGCGCGGCTAATCGCCAACCCCAAACCAAGACCACTGGATTTTGAAGACTGAAAAGCCTCGAACATACGTCCGGCCTCCTCAGCAGATAGCCCTAGGCCGTTGTCCTCAATGCAAATGCAGATATTTTTTTTGCTTTCTGCATGCGACGAAATACGAATTTTACGTTGCCCTGAGGGTTGTTCCGCAACAGCATCAAAAGCGTTCGACAGAAGGTTGCGAAAGACGACCTCAAGTTGCAGGCAGTCTGCCAATAGCGTACACGTTGATGGCGTATCAATGGTTAATACGATCCCCTGCTGTTGTGCCTTATTCATGAAAGGTGCAGAAGCAGAAGCGAGCAAATCACCAAGATTAACGGTTTCGAGTTGCGTGGCACCGGTGCGGAAGAAATCTCGTAGACGGCGCACTACATCGGCTGCACGAAAGGATTCCGAGACCATGCGTCGTATCGTCTCGCGCAATCGGTCGCCTGTTTCGCCTTGTTCGAGTAGTTGTTCACAGGCCATGCCATATGCAGATAATGCCGTGAGTGGTTGATTGAGTTCGTGTGCCAATGCTCCCGCCATTTCTCCAGCAGCAGCGAGGCGCAGCGTCTGTCTAAGCTCCGCGCTGACCCGCTGCTTTTCATCAATAACGACACCGATGAATAGACCGACAAAGGTGAGAACGGCACCAAGCATCTGCAATTCAAACGCCGTAACAGCAACTAAATTCAGCCATTGTACGGCTGTCATGATGCCTGCTTGGAGTACAAATGCGGCAATGGCTGCTCCAGCCATACCTTGCCGAGCAGCAGCCCAGACGATGGGAAGAAAAAGTAGGTAAAAATATTGGAACTCACCACTGCCTCCCAGCCCAAAAGCGACCCAAAGCATACCCACTGCAAGCATTCCATATCCGACCGTTTCCCAACGAAGCAGAATGTCACAAATGCGACTGCGATGCTGAAAAAGCACCCAGAAAAACGGCATGGTCACGACTATGCCGACGCAATCACCTACCCAAAAGCGTACTAATGCGATACCCCCCTCTCCGACGGGGATTAAGTCAAAAACAAGCAGCAAGGTAATGTAGAGACTACTCGTTGACAATGTGCCGATTATTACAATGGCAAGCCACCAAAGTAAGTTTTTTTGATCTGGCAGGACATTTTCGGTATTGACAAGGCGGCGTAGCACTTCAGCAATGGTTCCATAGCCTGCGACAAGGGTGCTAGATAGCACAATAGTGGTTAGGATCGGTGCGGGTAGATCACGTACTATAATTTCGCCAAGTAGAAGTGCGAAAAACCAGGGAATTGCAGTTAGCCTGCCATATCGGAGCGAACACACTAAACCCAGCGCAAGCGATGGATTCCAAGGAGTGATATTGAACCCGTGCAAGGCGTGCAAATAGCTCGCCCAATCAAGTGCAATGTAAGCGAAGACAAAAACTGTCCAATAGAAGAAATGAGAGATTCGGCTATGCATTCAGATTTGTCGATAAGATTTTCTCTGCATTATCCTCTTCCATAGATTGCGTGCATCCGTATAGCTCGTAAGTGTTCCCCTTACGTGATGGCATATTTATATTCCAAGGAGCCGATTCTGCTAGGTTTAAGCCAATTTAATTTTTCAGGAATACATAAGGGCATTCCCTAATTTTCAGCGAAGAATATTTCATCTATGCTGTACGACATTAGCTTACCAAAACAAACGTATCTGCGAGGCTTAAATGAATGGTAAACGTACGGAAACTACCAAGATGGTTTTTATATTTGGTAGTGTTTTAAGCATAGCGATAATCTCTGCGAGTACCGCCTTTGCCGAATGCCGCAAGGAACCTAGTGCGCAATGCAAAGGAGCAAAGCTTGGTGGCATTGACTGGCGTGGCGCTAAGCTGGATGGGGGGGATTTTCGAAATGCCGACCTTGAACAGGCCAATTTTGCCGGAGCCAGCCTGAAAGGTGCAATGTTAATCGGCTCAAATCTGCAACAGGCCAGACTTGAACAATCTGACCTATCGGGTGCCAATCTTGAAGGTGCAGATTTACGCTGGGCTAATCTTGAAAATGCTATTTTGGTTAAGGCGCGTTTTACCAATGCAAAAATGGCAAAGTCTGATCTTGAAAATGCGGATCTCTCTCAGGCTGTATTGACAGGTGCAGATTTGACGAGAGCCGACCTTGTTTCCGCTGATTTGCAACAGGCCGATCTGCAAGGCGTTAAACTTGACGGTGCCTATATGGCCTATGCGAATCTGAAACAAGCCAATCTGACCGGTGCATCTATCAATCGAACTCGTTTTATTGGTGCACGCCTCAAGGACGCAATATGGATTAACGGCCAAGTTTGCAAGGCACCATCTATCGGAATCTGCAAATAGCTTCGACTTTTTGCCTGCTTTGGGGATTTCCTTGGCCAAGCTTATAAATAACGTCCGTACTTGAGCAAACAATCCATATTGCACTTAACAAAATTTTTATTCACACCAGGTTTATTGAAATGCTTACCTCGCTGATCGTCATATTTATCATTGCCTACGCGGCTATCGCGCTGGAGCATCCGCTCAAGATCAATAAATCGGCATCGGCCCTGATAGGTGCCGGACTGCTATGGACGATCTATGCCCTAACTATCGGCGATGCACAGTTAGTCAGCGAGCAATTAGGTGAATCGCTGATGGGAACGGCTCAGATCGTATTTTTTCTGATGGGCGCAATGGCGATTGTTGAGGTGGTGGACGCGCACAACGGCTTCGATATCATCACCACACATATAAAGACATCCAAACTGTCCAGATTGATGTGGCTGGTGGGGTTCGTTACCTTTTTTCTCAGCGCCATTCTGGACAACTTGACGACGACCATCGTGATGATTTCACTGATGCGAAAATTACTGGGTCGACACGATGACCGGTTGTTTTTCGCAGGCATTATCGTTATTGCCGCCAACTCAGGTGGGGCCTGGTCGCCGCTAGGCGATGTGACCACCACGATGCTGTGGATAGGCGGGCAGATTACCAGTCTGGCGATCATCAAGGGAGTGCTACTGCCATCATTGGTCAGTATGCTGGTGCCACTGGCCATCACGGCCTACACTTTGCGCGGTCGAGAGGTTGTAGCGCCACAGCGTATTGGTCGTGACCCCGATCTTCATACAACCGTATTCGCACGCAATATGATGTTTTTCACGGGGCTGGCTATTTTGCTGGCGGTACCGGCTTTCAAGACGGTTACACACCTGCCACCTTTTATGGGCATCCTGTTCGGGTTGGGTATCCTGTGGCTGGTGGGCGATTTGCTGCACCGTAATAAGCAGGACGACAACAAGCAACACCTGACGCTGGTACATGCCTTGAGTAAGATTGATATGGGTTCGCTGGTGTTCTTCATCGGCATTCTGCTGTCGGTCGCTACGCTGGAACATACGCATATTCTGACAGCGTTAGCGCAGTGGCTGGATCAGACAGTGGGGCGACAAGACGTCATTGTGATGATCATCGGCATTGCCAGTGCGATTGTTGATAACGTGCCGCTAGTTGCTGCATCGATGGGCATGTACAGCCTGACGCAGTATCCGGCAGATCACTTTTTGTGGGAGTTTCTGGCCTATTGCGCGGGTACGGGCGGCTCTATATTGATTATCGGCTCGGCAGCAGGTGTGGCTGCGATGGGATTGGAAAAAATCCACTTCTTCTGGTACATCAAGAAAATCAGCGGATTGGCGCTGGTGGGATATTTTTCAGGCGCGGCGGTTTATCTTCTTCAGTATCAACTGTTGCACTAACCCGATGTGCCGATGGCGCGCGTCTTCACAATACATGACGGGAAAATGATGGCGATTAAAATAGCTGCACACATCTCCAGAGTTCGAGCCGCGCTGGCTTTTCGATTCAACCTGAATGCCGATCAGCATGGTTTTGACGATATCGATCAGAGCATCCGTGAGGGCATCGAGATCCGAGGCACTAATCTGTGGGTGTTGATGCTGGCGATCTTCATCGCCTCCATCGGATTGGATGTCAATTCGACGGCGGTGATCATAGGGGCAATGTTAATCTCCCCGCTGATGGGGCCCATCATGGCTGTAGGCTATGGGGCGGGTAGACGTTGAAGATGGGCTATATCAAGCCAGAGCTGGAGAACTTCACAAGCTGGACGTGGAGGATGACGGTCTCAAAAAAATCCGGGTATCTCAAACGGCTTTTGAGTCAGTACGGTCGGTGCAGAAGCAGATGCGGAAATTATTAGGGGGGCGTAAGCCTGATATTTCCCTGGTGGCGGAAGCAATGTTGATGCACGCGGCCACGATCGAAGGTATCGACGAGCAGGTCAGGTTATACGCTATCAAGGTATTTTCTGGGGAGCAGTAGCCCGAAACGCCAGCCATGGCAAGTGTGAACAGTCCCGACTTACGGGGGCGAGACGGATAGCGCGGGAGC
>CAIOSY010000095.1 GCA_903861075.1 uncultured Nitrosomonadales bacterium | reverse complement strand
CGGTCCCAAGTTGCTAAAGAAAAATACCGTGAATGAAACCTGCTGGACTTGCCACGCAGATAAGCGCGGCCCCTTCTTGTGGGAACATCAGCCGGCAACGGAAGACTGTACGGTGTGCCACACGCCGCACGGTTCCAATATCACGCCTATGCTCAAAACCCGCGCGCCCTTTATGTGTCAGGAATGTCATGATGGCTCGCACGCCAGTCAAACTCCGGTAGGTACCAATGCGGCAGGTATTCAAGGTGGGCTTGTCGCAGTCAATGGCCCGAGCAAAAACAACGTGGGTAATGCCTGTATGAATTGCCACAGCATGGTGCATGGTTCTAACAGCCCGGCTGGTGCCTTCTTACAGCGTTAATCACAGGAATTGGAGAATGCTATGAAAACGAATAATGAAAATATGAGCGTCAGTCTGTTATCAATTGCAGTGCAAGGTGCTTTGCTTGCCATGTTTGCCATGCCCGTTCATGCAGCGGATGCCGTAGATGATGAAGTCGCCGCACTGAAACGGCCTACCAACTCTATTGAAATTGGCGTCAGTGATGTATTTCAACAATCAGCCAAGTTCGGCGAATTTAACGGCCTGAATAAATCAGGCGTAAACCTGATGGGTAATTTCAACGTTAAAGGAGGGGATTCTTACAAGCCATTCGGCGATTCTGGCACTATGCGCTGGGAAATCAACGGTGCTGATTTGGGAACTACCTCGCGTGCGCTGGGTGGTTCTGTTGGTAGTCAGGGTAAGTGGGATCTGAGCATCGGTTACGATGAGCTAAAACACAACATTTCCGATACCTATCAGACCCCTTATCTTGGATTTGTGGGCGGAAACAGTTTTGTTCTGCCTGCGGCTTTTACCCCAGTGGCAACGAGTACACTTACGGGATTAACGCCTGCTCATTTGGCGGCTTTTCACAAACTGGATCTTTTTTCAAACAGGAAGAACACCAATGTTGGTGCAGGAGTCGTTCTGAATGATGAGTGGAGTGTTAAGGTCGATTACAACCAACAGGTCCAGACCGGCGCAAAGCTGATGGGTTTTGGTTCAATGAAGATGACGGGAGTAACTGGAGAGGGTGTGTCAATGTTGCCGACACCGACCAATTACAAGACCGATACGGTAAATATGGCGCTGAACTGGTTGGGTGAAAACGCGCATGCGACCAGTTCGTATTTCGGCTCATTCTTCCGTGATGCAAACAATGCTGTTAATTTCCAAACTTTTTTGGGGACTGGCACGGCCATTCAAACGATGAGTACAGCGCCTAGCAACGACTTTCATCAGTTGAATCTTAGCGGCGGCTATAAATTAACACCTACAACCAAGCTGACCGGTGGGCTTTCCTATGCCAAGAATACGCAAAACTCCCCTTACGCCGGCACTTATGATGCTTATGCAATGATTACTGCGCCTGGGGTTGCTGCACTTAACGGAGATGTCAGAACAACTCATGCGGATCTGAAGTTGGTCGACCAGACTACCAAGGCGCTTACGTTGTCAGCCAGTGCAAAGTTTGATGAGCGCAACAATAAAACGGCATCCAATTTTTATAACATGTATGCATTGGATGTAGGTCTGACTCACCAAGGATACTTAGCGAATGCACCCGTTAGCAACAGTAAAAAACAGTTTGAACTGGCTGGTGATTTTCGCATCGACAAGGATCAGTTGTTCAGACTGGCTTATAACCGTGAGGACGTAAAGCGCTGGTGTAATCAGTATGCCGTAGGTGGTTTGGGTGCTAATAATGGGGGTGCTTTGGGTTTGAATCAATATTTGCCGGGTACAAATTGCGTGGTTGCCGTTGCCAGCAAGGATGATAAGCTCAGTGCTTCATACAAGTTAAAGGCCAGTGATGCTGTGAATCTAAATGTCGGTTATTCCTACAGTCAACGTATGACTACTTCGGATATGAATGCGGTGACGGTTCGGATTGGCATTAATGGTAATATTGTACCTATTGTGGGAGCTACCAGCATTCAGGGTTTAAATGCGGGTGACTTCCGAGGATTTTATCCATTTTTTAATGCTTCCCGCAAACAGCAGATGTTGAAGGGTGGTGTTAACTGGCAGGCCAATGAAAAACTGTCTTTTGGTCTTGGCGGTAAATTTACCGACGACAAGTATGACTCGCTCTATGGTGTCAAGGCGGGTAATTCGTGGAGCTTGAACGTAGATGCGGACTACAGTTACAGCGAAAATGGCTCGTTCTCGTTCTATCTTACGCAGGAACATAAACAGCGTGATATGACGGATTTGCAAACTTTAACGCCAATTACATCAACTGTTACTAGGCTTGCAGTGCCAGCTTATGGTACATGGTCGGATAGGCAAAAAGATGACGATACGACCATTGGTTTTGGCTTGAAAGAAAAAGGTCTGTTGGGTGCAAAACTTGATTTGGCAGGTGATTTGAGCTATTCAATAGGCAGAACTGGCTACACTACGACTCTCAACTATGTTGGTCTTACAACGGGTGGATTAACGTGTAGTGCTCCTACTATTGCAAATTGCGGAAGTTTACCCACTATCAAAAATGATGTTATTCAACTTAAATTGACCGGCAAATACACCCTAGACAAGAGTTCATTGATTACGTTGGGTTATATGTTCCAGCAAATGCGCAGTAGCGATTATTATTACAACGGTTTACAGACCGGATTTACGTCGAGTACGATGCTACCAACCAATCAACAGTCACCAAACTACAAAGTGAATGTACTTATGGCGAGCTATAGTTATTTGTTCTAATAATTTGTTTATCAATGTAATATTTATAAGCCCGCTTGCAAGAGCGGGCTTTTTTTTGCCTTTTGACAGGTTTGTGATATATTAGTATTTTCTAATATTAAGGGATTATCCATGTACCAGCTCAGCATGACAGACGGTAGTCAGTTTCACGTACGCTATAAAAATCACGTAGTAAGCTACAGCGTAGATGGCAGTCTGCCCAATCCGCTGGAAGCGACTTATGCCGCGCTGGCGGGCTGTGCCGGGGTCTACACGCGCAAGGCGTGTAAGACGCTGGGCATCAGCGCTGAGGGTATTGAAATTTCCTGTAAGCCCGTTGTGCGTCAGGGCAATATGCTGATTCCTGCTCGTTTCGTGACTGAAGTGAAATTTCCTGAGCAGATTACGCCCGGGCAGCGACTTAAAATCCTCGAGGAGATCAGTCATTGTGCGGTGAAAGAATTGATCCACGACGGCGCGCAGATTGAGTTTGTCACGGGAGAGTGGGTGGATTGATCACGCAGACACCGCAGCACCGCATTTATATCGCTATCTGACCAGTGCGCTTTCGACTTCATCGCGTTTGGCTTTGCCAACCAGACGTTGCGCAAGCAGCAGCGCGAAATCCATGGCCGTGCCCGGGCCGCGTGAGGTGATGATTTTACCGTCTTCAACGATCGCCGAACTTTGTACCCGTATATCAGAATAAGCGTCAAGGCAGGTCGGGTAGCAGGTCGCCTGTTTTCCAGTTAGCAATCCGGCCTGCGCGAGTACCATCGGTGCCGCACAAATCGCTGCGATATATTTTTCCTGCTGCGCCATCTGACGTACGCGTTCCAGCACGCGTGCATCGGCTTTTAAATGATTCGTGCCAGGCTGGCCACCGGGCAATACCATCATGTCAAATTGCTGATGCAGTACGTCATCCAGCGTTGTATCCGGTACCAGTGAAATACCGCGACTGCCAACCAGTTCCCCCGCGCTCAGTCCCGCCAGCGTGACGTCAACCCCCGCGCGGCGCAGGATATTCACGATGGTGACCGTTTCCAATTCTTCGCTACCGGTTGCGAATAACACCAGCGCCGTTTTCATGCTCCACGTCCCAGGTTGTAAGCGGCAACAAGGGCGGCTTTTAGGGCAGGATGTTCGTTCAAGTCTGCAATGCCCAATTCGCGATTGGCAATCGGCTGCAATAGCGAAGCAGCCTTTTGATACTGCCAGTTTTTAGCGAATGCTTGAACATCAAACTCACCATGGCTCATGTAGTCCATCGCATAACCTTGCGGATCGGTAAACTCGATATCCGATTCCTGCATTACCTCATAGAGATACGAATACGTGTCTATGCCGTGCTCCGTTGCCATAATGGCATACAGAGCGGGGAGTTGAACATACTGTTTGAGTAGCAGATCCAGATTGAGGACACTGCTATAAACGTAGTTCTCACCCTTGAATGAGAATTCGATGCGGGCGGTAATGCTGTTTTTGAGCATGGGCATTAGTCGCGGAAGTTTTGATACTGCAACGGGAAGTCAGTGATGGTCTTCTTGATGAAGGCGATAGCCTCTTGCAGATCGTCACGATTCTTGCCAGTAATACGTACGGTGTCACCTTGAATGCTGGCCTGTACTTTTAGTTTGCTGTCCTTGATATGTTTGACGATTTTTTTTGCCAGTTCGATTTCAACGCCTACTTTAACATCACAACTGCGCTTAACCTTGTTTCCGCTGACTTTTTCAATCTTGTCGCTGACCTCTAAACACTTGATATCCACGCCGCGCTTGAGTAACTTGGCATTAAGAATATCTTGCGCCTGATCGAGCTGAAACTCATTGTCGGCCCATACGGTGAGTTTGAGTTCAACTTGTTCCACGCGCACGTTCGAGCCTTTGAAGTCGAATCGTGTGGAAACTTCCTTGTTGGTTTGCTCAACCGCATTTTTAACTTCTTCTTTTTCGACTTCTGAAACGATATCAAAACTAGGCATGGTGTACTCCTTAGCCGAAACTGCAAACGTAATTGACAACCTCATCCGCTTCAATAACAAAGCTGCCATTGGCGGGAACGGAGAACTGGCTGCCTTCAGCATAAACGGTGAAATCAGTCGCGTCGCCCAGTTTTACGCGGCAGGTGCCTGAGGTGATTTCCATAATTTCAGGAACGCCAACGTTGAAGGTGAGGGTGGATGGCAAAATAACACCGACTGTTTTACGCGTGCCATCGGCAAAAATGACTGAATGGGAGACGCATTTTCCGTCGAAAAACACATTGCCCTTTTTTACTACGCTGACGTTGTCGAATTGTGACATCGGATAGCTCCTTTAAATTTATCGGTTACTTTGAATGCAGCTTGGCCGCGATGCGTAAACGCAAGGCATTGAGCTTGATGAAACCCGCTGCATCCTTTTGGTCATACGCGCCCTTGTCATCTTCAAAGGTGGCGATGGTCGGATCGAACAAAGAATCCGTCTTCGAATCGCGGCCAACGACAATGACGTTGCCCTTGTATAATTTGACACGTACCCAGCCGTTGACGGTTTTCTGGGTTGCATCGATCAGCGTTTGCAGCGCGATGCGTTCCGGTGCCCACCAGTAACCGTTGTAAATCATGCTGGCGTAACGTGGCATCAGATCGTCCTTCAGATGGGCGACTTCACGATCCAGCGTGATGGATTCAATGGCACGATGCGCTTTCAACATGATGGTGCCGCCGGGTGTTTCGTAGCAGCCGCGCGACTTCATGCCGACATAACGATTTTCCACCAGATCCAGGCGACCAATGCCGTGTTTTCCGCCCAGCTCATTAAGTTTTGCCAGTATGGTGGCAGGAGACATGGCCGTGCCGTTAAGCGCGACGATGTCGCCAGCTTTAAATTCAAGATCCAGGTACTCCGCAGCATCAGGTGCCGCTTCAGGAGACACTGTCCAGCGCCACATCGATTCTTCTGCTTCCGCTGCGGGGTCTTCCAAATGCCGGCCTTCGTAGGAAATGTGCAGCAGATTCGCATCCATGGAATAGGGCGAGCCGCCTTGTTTGTGTTTCATTTCGACCGGTATGCCGTGCTTTTCGGCATAGGCCATCAGTTTTTCGCGTGAGAGCAGATCCCATTCGCGCCACGGTGCGATGACCTTGATATTAGGATTTAGCGCATAAGCACCCAGTTCGAAGCGCACCTGATCGTTACCCTTGCCGGTTGCGCCGTGCGAGATGGCTTGTGCGCCTGTCATTGAGGCGATTTCGATCAGACGTTTGGCGATCAGGGGACGTGCAATGGAAGTGCCCAGCAGGTATTCGCCTTCATAGACGGTATTGGCGCGAAACATCGGAAATACGAAATCGCGTACAAATTCCTCGCGCAGATCATCAATGTAGATATTTTCAGGCTCAATGCCCATCTTCAGCGCCTTGGCACGGGCCGGTTCCAGTTCTTCGCCCTGGCCGACATCGGCGGTGAAGGTGACGACTTCGCACTGATAGGTGTCTTGCAGCCATTTCAAAATGACGGAAGTGTCAAGGCCGCCCGAGTAGGCGAGAACTGCTTTTTTGATGTCGCTCATAGCTTTATCCTATTGTTGGTTTATTTTGTCGCGCTTGTCGCGCAGCTTGTTGTCGAATTTTTCTTTGTTAATCACGAAGCGCTCATGCGTGCCACGTGCAATAGTGTCTATGCCGTCGTGGGCGGATACGGCAAATGTCAGCCTTCTGCCATCGATTATCGTCAGTTCGACAGTCGCGGTAACTTCAAGTCCGGGCGGCGTGGCGGCTTCATGACTGACGTTGATATGTGTGCCGACGGATTGTTCATCCGGCCAGTCCAGATAGGGCTTGATCGCCATGATGCAGGCCCACTCCAGAAAGCCGACCATGAATCCCGTGGCGAACACTTCGGGCATCGCGAGAAACTCGGGCGATTCCGGATAGAGCGCGGGCACGGTCTTTGTGGCGGGAATTAAATACTTGTGTTCGTAACGGATGCCCGGTATTAAGGTGTCTTTCATTGCGTCCACCGGCTAACTGGTAATTTTTCCCAGTAACAAGTATTCCATGAGTGCTTTCTGCACGTGCAATCTGTTTTGGCTGCGGCGCCCGCTGCGCGGATGTTTTTGTGCCTCCGCCGAAATCGCCTGCTTAGAGCGTTTTATTGTCATTGAATTTTCCCTAATAGCAAGTATTCCATGAGTGCTTTCTGCACGTGCAGGCGATTTTCCGCTTCGTCCCATACCACGCTTTGCGGGCCGTCCATGACACCGGCGGAAACTTCTTCGCCTCTATGGGCGGGCAGGCAGTGCATAAATAGCGCGTTAGGTGCGGCTATAGACATCATTTCTTCATCGACTTGCCAGTCGGCAAAGTCTTTCATACGTTCTTCGTTTTCAGCTTCAAATCCCATGCTGGTCCAGACATCCGTGGTGACCAGATCAGCACCCCTTGCCGCTTCCATCGGATCGGTGAATTCTTCGTAGTGATCCTCGCCGAATAAGCCGGCGCGTTCCGGCTCAACTTCATATTCAGGTGGTGTCGAAACGTGTACATTGAAGTCCAGAATTTCAGCCGCTTGCAGCCAGGTGTTGCACATGTTGTTGGAGTCGCCGATCCACGCCACCGTCTTGCCCTGTATGCTGCCGCGCTGCTCGATGTAGGTGTAGATGTCGGCAAGAATCTGGCAGGGGTGATATTCGTTGGTCAGGCCATTGATGACCGGTACGCGCGAATGGGCTGCGAATCGTTCAATGATGGATTGCTCGAAGGTGCGTATCATCACAATATCGGACATGCGCGAAATGACTTGACCCGCGTCCTCTACCGGTTCGCCGCGCCCTAATTGTGAATCGCGTGTGTTCAGGTAGATCGCCGAGCCGCCCAGTTGCTGCATACCCGCTTCAAAAGATAGGCGGGTGCGGGTGCTGGCCTTTTCGAATATCATCACCAAAGTCCGATCCGAGAGCGGCCAATATTGCTGATAGTTTTTGTATTTTTGTTTGATGATACGGGTGCGTTCAAACAAGTACTCTAATTCCTCGCGGTTCAAATCTTTGAATTGCAGGAAATGCTTTACGGGCAACGATAAGTTCGCTGACATGGTTTGTTTCCAATCAAGATTGCAAAAATTCTTTAATGAGCGGGCAAAGGATATTCAGTAATTGCTGGGCTTCGTCCCGGGACATGACCAGCGCTGGCAGGAGTCTAACTACGTTATCGGCAGTCACGTTGATTAAAAGACCGCGTGATAATGCCAGTTTGACCAGTTCTGCGCAGGGTTTTGCAAGCTCAATTCCTATCATCAAGCCCTTGCCGTGTAGTGCCACAAAGCCGGAAACGCCGGCCATTTGTTCGGCGCAACCCTGACGGATAAATTGCCCTAAGTGTTCTGCGTGAGCGATTAAATCATCGTTTTCAATCACGTCCAGCGTGGTCAAACCCGCGACACAAGCCAGCGGGTTTCCGCCAAAAGTCGATCCGTGATTCCCCGGTTTAAACGTCCCTGTTGCAGAACCGGCGGCCAGACAGGCGCCGATAGGCACGCCTGATCCCAACCCTTTAGCCAGCGTCATGACATCAGGTAAAATCCCCTCATGTTGATGAGCGAACCAACGCCCGGTGCGACCAATGCCGGTTTGTACTTCATCGAGCATCAACAGCCAGTTATGTTGAGTGCATAACTCGCGCAGCTGTTGCAAATAGCTATTATCCGGGGTGCGTAAACCGCCTTCTCCCTGAATAGGCTCAACCAGGATGGCAACGATATTGTTATTGTGCTGTGCCACGTGGCGTATAGCGTCAATATCGTCGTAAGGTACACGGACAAAACCCGTCACCAGCGGTTCGAAGCCTGCTTGCACCTTGCGGTTGCCGGTTGCTGACAGGGTGGCGAGCGTGCGTCCATGGAAAGATTTTTCCATTACGATGATCGCAGGCAGTTCAATTCCTCGATTATGACCATAGAGTCGTGCGAGTTTGATGGCGGCTTCATTTGCCTCGCAGCCTGAGTTGCTGAAAAACACTTCCTGCATGCGGGACAGGTCGCATAATTTATTTGCCAGCAATTCCTGCTCCCGTACTTGATATACGTTTGAGCAGTGTATCAATCGGCCGATTTGCTCCCCGAGGGCGGCGGTCAGGCGCGGATGAGCGTGCCCCAGCGTGTTGACGGCGATGCCGGACAAACCATCCAGATAGCGATTTCCCTCGCTATCCCACAACCAAACACCTTCGCCACGGGTAAATGCGACAGGCAGACGAGCATAAGTATTCATCAGATGTGACATATACAGTACCTTTAAAAACAGACGGCGGAATATGCCGCCATTTAGCTGATTAGTGACTTTCAGAATAAGTCGTAATAGTGAGCCAAACAGGCCTGTCAGGCAAGTGTAACAGTTTCAACAGGCTATAAAACAAACAAGCCGACATCGCTGTCGGCTCGCAGGCATACATCAAATCAACAGGGCAATTAAGCCATTGCCTTGATTGCAGCAGACAAACGGCTTTTATGACGAGCCGCTTTGTTCTTGTGAATGATCTTCTTGTCAGCGATGCTGTCAACGGTGCTAATTGATTCACGGTAAACGGTTTGAGCGATCGCTTTGTCGCCGGCTTCAATTGCTTTAATTACTTTTTTGATTGCAGTACGCAATTCAGAACGCAGGCTGCTGTTGTGAATATTTTGTTTAACTGCTTGACGAGCGCGTTTACGAGCTTGTGCGGTATTTGCCATGAGACTGCTCCTAGAGAATTCGGTACGACGAAAGGCAGGCATTCTAGTCACTTATTATCAATTTTGCAACTCTTTTGCGGTTTAGGGTTGAACTTTAATCTCCTGTATCGGCTTTAGATTATAAATGATCGACGTTTTTTGTCGTTTTGATCGGCATCTGAAGCGAAATGCTATACTTCGGCCATGGACTCTTTTTTTGTACAATTTGTTGCTTTGGCCTGGGAATGGAAATATTTTCTCGGTTTGATTTTAGGCGCCGGTTTTATATTTCAATTGTTGATGATCCCGGCAAGGGATAGGCTGTTTTCAGTGTATATGTTCGTGAGTTTTTTTCTTATCGTCACGACCTACTGGATACTTAAACCCCTCAAAAAAGCCCTGTTTATCGGCTATCACAAACTACACGCCCTGAGTTTTATGGGGCAGCTTGTTGATGCGGCTCAGGCGGAACTATTAGCTAAGGAACTCAATATTCTGGTGGCTTTTTTGGCCATGCTCGCCTATACCCTGTTAGCCCGGCGATATAAGCGCGAACATTACACTTTAATTGTCTCGTCATTTTTTGTTAGCTGCATCGGATTGTTTTATTTTTACTTGAGTGCGGACAATGCCTTATCCGTTTGGCTGTTTTATTTATTTGGTGATTTGTTTATCACCAGTATGCTGTTGATGTTCTTTTCATTTTTGAATGACAGTTTTGATTCTAAAACTTCCAAGCTGACTTATGGATTGATTGGTACCGGTGGCGTGCTGGGCGGATTTTTTGGCAGCTCCGTGATTGCGCATCAGTCGGCTTTAACAGATCCCGCATCTTCGGTGTTGTTATCTTTGGCACTGGTGCTTGGGATTGTTGTTATTGAACACTTTGCGGCTCATATTATCGATCGTCGTCCGGTATTGGAATATCACGGCACGGTGGTTTCACCTTTGCCTGAGGGCGGGATGTTGGCCCATGCGCTTGAAGGAATGCGCTTGACGATACGCTCACCTTATTTGCGCTGGTTGGCCGGCATCGTGATGTTCTATGAAATCACCTCTATTGTTCTGGATTATCAGTTTACGTCCAGTGTGCTGCATTCGGTTGCCCCCGAACATTACAAAAGCTATTTTGCATCGGTGTATGCGTTTTCCAATTTTGTGGCCTTGCTGGTGCAGATTTTCCTGACCGGTTGGGTGATTCGGCGCTGGGGAATCGCGGTGGCCTTATGCGTTTTGCCGATTTCGGTTTTGTTAGGGTCTTTAGGATATGTCTTTTTCCCTATCCTGATTTTTGGCAGTTTGCTCAATACATTTGATTATGGTTTCGCCTATTCCATACAACAAACCGCCAAGGAGTTATTGTATGTGCCGATTTCCCGCCAGGAAAAATATGAGGCTAAGGCTTTCATAGATATTTTTTGGTTGAGATTAGGTAAAGGTTTGGCGGTATTGCTGGTCTATTTTGTCAGTTTGGGATTCTCCGGAGCGTCGGTGCGCTGGTTGTCTTTGCTGCTGGTGGTCGTCATGCTGGCGTGGATTGCGCTCGGCATTCTGGCGGGTCGTTATCACAAACGACTGGAAAACGAGCAGGATACGCCCTAATAATATTATTTAATAAATAAAATGAATCTACTCAGGTCGTTAGCGACTATCAGCGGTTTGACGCTGGTGTCGCGTATTTTGGCGTTTGCCCGTGACGTATTGATTGCGCGTGTGTTTGGTGCAGGCATGGCGACAGATGCCTTTTTTGTTGCTTTTAAGTTGCCTAATTTATTGCGTCGTTTGTTTGCCGAGGGGGCATTTTCGCAGGCTTTTGTTCCTATTTTCGGGGAATACCGCAACCGGCGCGGTCATGAAGAGACGCGTTTGCTGGTCGATCATGTGGCGACCATGCTGGCAATCATTTTGTTTATCGTGACCTTGATAGGCATTGTTGCTGCGCCTGTTCTGGTTTATATCAGTGCGCCGGGATTTGTTCACGATGCTGAAAAATTTCAATTGACCGTGCAACTGCTGCGCTTTACCTCGCCCTATATTTTCTTCATCTCGCTGGTGGCGGTGGCGGCGGCGATACTCAATACCTACAATAAATTCTGGGTGCCCGCTTTCGCACCTATCTTGTTAAACCTGTGTTTTATCGGCGGCGCATTGTGGTTGGCACCGTATTGTAATCCGCCCGTTATGGCGCTGGCGTGGTCTGTTTTTATTGCAGGGATAGTGCAATTGGCGTTTCAAGTGCCTTTCCTTAAGAAAATTAACATGTTGCCGAGTTTTCGTTTTAACTGGCGCGATGCCGGCATGCGGCGGGTATTGCGTCAAATGGGGCCGGCGATATTCGGGGTGTCGATTGCGCAGATTAGCCTGATTATCAATACCATATTCGCGTCATTTCTGGTGGCGGGTAGCGTGTCATGGTTGTATTACGCGGATCGTTTGATGGAGTTCCCCGCCGGGGTTTTGGGCGCCGCACTGGGGACAATTTTATTGCCTTCGTTATCTAAATGTCATGCCAGCCAGGATACGGCAGAATATTCGCGATTGTTGGATTGGGGATTGCGATTGACCTTTATGCTGGCCGTACCCTCAGCCTTGGGTTTGGGCATGATCTCCGTGCCCCTGCTGTCGACCTTTTTTCAGCGTGGCGCATTTTTGGCCAGTGACGTGTTAATGACCAGTCATGCCCTGGTGGGTTACAGTGTCGGTTTAATCGGCATGATACTGGTGAAAATTTTAGCGCCCGGTTTTTATGCGCGTCAGGATATCAAAACGCCGGTTAAAATCGGCATTATTACGCTGATCGCTACCCAGATTATGAATGCGATATTTATCGGTTGGATCGCTCATGCAGGACTGGCTTTGTCTATTGGTTTGGGTGCGTGTCTTAATTCGGCCATTCTTTTTTATTTTCTGCGTAAAAAAGGGATCTACCAGCCCGAACCTGGCTGGATGATCTATTTTTTCAAGGTGGCTCTGGCGGTCACGGCGCTGGCTGTTGCGCTGTGGTTTGGTATGGGCAGTGAACAAAGCTGGCTGATCAGTTCCGGTGGGACGCGTGTCCTTCGCCTGACGATGCTGGTCGCCGGTGGCGTTGCCGTCTATTTTGCCGTTCTTGCCGCACTGGGTTTTCGTCCTCGCGACTTTTCTCGTCGGGCGATTAGCTGAGTGACAGGATGATAGCCGTAGTCGGTGCGTGCGAGCGCACCCGGATTAAGCGACGACCCCGTTTCCCCTTAACAGTTCGTTATAATTTGCAAAATTATTCCCATTGCACGTAACCGGTTGAGCTGTTCGGATTGAATAACACTCAAACTGCGCCATTAAAATCTCCTCAACCCATCGCTGAACGTGCCACCCCTGTCACCGGAGTCTTCTGGCAAGACGCAAGCGGATGGTCTGGTGCTGTATCGCAGGGTCTTGTCGAAGTCACGGTTACTGCAATTGCAGTTTCATGACTAATCCTCTGTAAGGTTTGATAAATGCATGGCGTGAGCGACAACGTGAGGTGTCAGCTGAGGGGCAAAAAGTTCGATAAAGTCGTAAGTATAGGCGCGCAGGTATTCATTCTTGCGTATGGCAATCCGCGTGGTATTCGGTTTGAATAAATGTCGGGCATTCATTTTGCAAAGATGTTTTTCCCGTTCCGGAATGAAGGCGATTTCGGCGAGTATGCCTATGCCTAATCCTAATTCGACATAGGTTTTAATGACATCGGCATCAATCGCAGTCAGGGCTATATCAGGCGTCAATCCGGCATTTTCAAATGCCTCGTTGATTTTTCCTCGCCCGGAAAAAGCATGATCATAGGTGATGATAGGGTATTGCGCGAGCGCCGCTAGTGTTAATTCGGGTAGTTTTGACAGCGGATGATCAGGCGGTGTGATCACGCAATGATGCCATTCATAACAGGGTAGCGTTACCAAGCCCTCGTAGAGAGAGAGACTTTCGGTGGCGATGCAGATGTCGGCTTCGCCATGCAATACCTGCTCGGCGATTTGTGTCGGCGTGCCCTGATGCAAGCCCAGCTTAACCTTGGGATAGCGCCGGGTAAATTGCTTTACGATCGGGGGCAGGGCATAGCGCGCCTGGGTGTGGGTGGTTGCAATGACAAGCTGTCCGCTATCTTTAGAGTGAAATTCCTGAGCGTACTGCTTGAAATTTTCAGCATCGAGCAACATACGGCGGGCAATGACAAGCAGCCCTTTGCCAGGCTCGGTGATGGCGGCAATGCGTTTACCGTTACGCAAAAAAATCTGTATGCCCAGTTCTTCTTCCAGGAGTTTAATTTGTTTACTGATTGCAGGTTGCGAGGTGTAAAGCGCGGCGGCCGCATCCGATACATTGAGGTCGCGGCGTACGATTTCGTTGAGATAACGTAATTGCTGGAGATTCATGAATGCTTCTATATGCGATTTGGTTATAAAATCTTAACAGAAAATCATTAAAGATATTCATAGCGATAGGATAAAATGCGCGCCTGAAATAATTTGGGCTGTTCATTATGGATTGGATGTACACCTTATCCGGGTTTTTAGTCGGTTTGATTGTCGGCGTGACGGGTGTCGGCGGCGGATCGCTCATGACGCCCTTGTTAGTGTTGCTGTTTGGTGTGTCGCCTGCAACGGCTGTGGGCACAGATTTGTTGTATGCCTCGCTCACCAAGACCGTGGGTGCCTGGGTGCATGGGCGTCGTGGCACCGTGGATTGGAAAGTCGTCGGATTGTTGGCGATGGGAAGTTTGCCCGCAGCACTGGTCACGATACTGCTGCTGAAGTATTTGGCACTGGATGAAAAAACCTTGCGTACTGTGGTGACGAGTGTTTTGAGTGTTGCGTTGTTGTTAACCTCAGCGGTGTTGTTGTTCAAGGAACAAATCAAGAAAATAGGTCGCCGTCGTGATGGGCGTATTTATGAATTGCATCATCGTTATTTGCCGGCGGCAACGATTGCCACGGGCATCATCGTGGGGATGCTGGTCACGGTGTCTTCCATTGGTGCGGGCGTGTTAGGGACGGTGGCTTTATTATTTCTTTATCCGCGTATGCCTTCCGTTAAAGTGGTCGGTACTGATATTGCTCATGCGGTGCCGCTGACCGCTTTCGCAGGCATGGGACATTTGGCGTTGGGCACGGTCGATTTGGTGTTGCTGGGCAGTTTGTTATTGGGGTCTTTGCCGGGTATTTATATAGGCAGTCATCTGAGTGCTAAAGTACCTGAAAAAGTCTTGCGTCCCTTGCTGGCTGTGATGTTGCTGATTATCGGCTTGAAGATGGTGTTCTACAAATAAGGAAAAATGATGAGTGAAAATAAAGCGAATAAACCCAAACAGGTGAGCTGGTTTAACGGCTGTGGCGGTCGTGTCGGGGTCGTGGTCGGACAAACCGGTGAGCATGCGTATATTGGTGCGGCATTACGTCACGATGAAGATTCGGATGTCGCTCAGATTTTAGCGTTTGGCGCGAAGTTTCCCCTGGATGCCGCCTTGCTGCTGCCGGTATCAAAATTTTACCCGGCTGAGGACATCTAAATGTATCGTTACGATCAATTCGATCATCAACTGATTGCAGAGCGCGTGGCTCAGTTTCGTGATCAGGTGAGCCGACGTTTGTCAGACGAACTGACTGAAGACGAATTTCGTATTCTGCGTCTGCAAAACGGGCTGTATATGCAAATACACGCTTATATGCTGCGTATCGCTGTGCCTTACGGTTTACTTTCCAGCGCGCAAGTACGGATGTTCGCCCACATTGCGAAGAAATATGACCGCGATTATGGACACTTCACCACGCGTCAGAATATTCAGTTCAACTGGATAAAGTTACCCGATGCGCCGGATATTCTGGCGGATTTGGCCAGTGTAGAGATGCACGCCATTCAGACGTCTGGAAACTGCATACGCAATATCACTTGTGATGAGTTTGCCGGCGTTGCGCGGGACGAAATTGTCGATCCGCGTCCCTATGCCGAGATTTTGCGTCAGTGGAGTACGTTTCATCCTGAATTCGCTTATTTGCCACGTAAGTTTAAATTTTCCATCACCGGCGCGCTAGATGACAGAGCTGCTATTGCCGTGCATGACATCGGGCTAGCCGTGGTTAAAAATGACCAGGGCGAAGTGGGTTTTCGCGTGCTGGTCGGCGGCGGTTTAGGTCGTACACCGGTGATAGGCTCGGAAATTTGTGCCTTTGTGCCGTGGCAGGATGTGATTACTTACGTAGAGTCTATCGTTCGTGTCTATAACCAATACGGCAGGCGCGACAATATGTATAAAGCGCGCATCAAGATACTGGTTAAAGCACTCGGAATAGAAGAATTTAAACGTCAGGTGGAAGCCGATTGGTTGCATACGCGTGGCGGGCCTTGCACCATTACACAAGCAGAATTGAATCGTGTTTCAGCCTGTTTCACCGCGCCGGCCTACGAGGATTTGCCTGATGAGGACGTGTTTCAAGGTGATAACAAAGCCTTTGCCAACTGGTTGCAGCGCAATGTTAAATCGCACAAGATGCCAGGTTATGCGGCTGTCGTCTTGTCTTTAAAGCAGACGGGCATTGCGCCAGGCGATGCGACCACGGCGCAGTTGGAGGCGGCGGCGGAATTGGCGGATCGTTTCAGTTTTGGCGAGGTGCGGGCAACGCATATGCAGAATCTGGTGCTGGCTGACGTTAAACAAACGGATCTTTTCGACCTTTGGCTTTCAGCGCAAGAGCTCGGTATGGCGACGCCTAACATTGGACTGCTGACAGATATTATTTGCTGTCCTGGCGGTGATTTCTGCACGCTGGCAAATGCCCGTTCAATTCCGCTGGCCAAGGCAATTGCACAGTGTTTTGATGATATTGATTTTTTGCACGACATAGGCGAAATTGATCTGAATATTTCCGGAGGTGTTAACGCCTGTGCGCACCATCATATTGGTCATATTGGTATTTTGGGTGTGGATAAGGATGGCGAGGAATGGTATCAGGTCTCCATTGGCGGGGCACAGGGCAATAACAGTTCAATCGGTAAAGTAATCGGCCGCTCGTTCAGTTTCGGTCAAATTCCTGAAGTGCTGGCCAGGTTGTTGACGGTTTATGTCGAGCATAGATATGACGACGAGCGTTTCATCGATACCGTACGTCGTATCGGTTTTGAACCGTTTAAAACTTACGTTTATGCGACTCCGGTTGAGAATGACAAGGAACTGGCGGGTGCAGATTATGCGTTGCTCAAAGTCGGGGTTCCTTATGATATGCCTTACTATTCACCGAGGTTTTAGAAAATGATCATAAAAAATAAAGCGATCGTCGCGGATGAATGGACGGTGCTGCGCCCGGATGCAGAAGAAGCCGCTGAGAATGTGCTCGTCGCACAAGGTCGCGTTATCGTGCCTATGCGTGTCTGGCAGGCGCAACGCGACACGCTGGTTCAACGCGCTGAAACGGGGGTTTGGCTGGCAAGTGATGACAGGCCGGAAGACTTGCAGGAAGATATTCAAAAATTCACCGTGATTGCGGTAGATTTTCCTAAATTCGCAGACGGGCGCGGTTATAGCCTCGCTTATTTGCTACGTGAACGCCTTGGTTTTACCGGGGAGTTGCGCGCCATCGGGGATGTGTTGCGTGATCAGTTGTATTATATGCAACGCGTTGGATTTGATTCTTTTGCGCTGCGTAGCGACAAGGATATGCAAGCGGCGCTCAAAGGCCTGAATGATTTTTCAATAAGTTATCAGGCATCCTGTGATCAGTCCCAACCCTTGTTTCGTCGCGCACAGCGGGGTGTTTTATGAGCGAGTTGGCGGAGAAAGTTGAACAGGTAAAAACGGTATTGGCATCGGCTGTTGCCGAATTTGGCACGGTGACATTTGCCAATAGTTTAGGCGCTGAAGACATGGTTCTGACGGATTTAATCGCTCATTTTCAACCGGAAATTGCGATGTTTAGTTTGGATACCGGTCGTTTGCCGCAAGAAACTTATGATTTGATGCAGGCGGTGCGCGTACGTTATAGCGTACCACTGGTTATTTATTTCCCTGAATCGAGCTCGGTGGAAACGCTGCTTGAGAAAATCGGGGTGAACGGATTTTACGATAGTATGGAAAATCGTAAAGCCTGTTGTTACGTTCGCAAGGTCGAGCCTTTGCAACGGGCGCTGTCAGGTAACAAAGCGTGGATTACCGGGATGCGCCGTGAGCAGGCGGTGACGCGCGGCAAGCTGGAAGTTTCCGCCTATGATGCAGATCAGGGCTTGCAAAAGTTTAATCCGTTGCTGGACTGGACGAATGCCCACGTCTGGGAATATATCAAACAGCACGATGTGCCTTACAATAAACTTCACGACCGGTTTTATCCCAGTATAGGCTGTGCCCCTTGTACCCGTAGCGTGACGCCGGGCGAAGATATTCGTTCCGGCAGATGGTGGTGGGAGAGTGCGGAGGGGAAAGAATGCGGTCTGCATGCAGGCAAGATTTCGCAAATATCATCGTTTGGGTCCGCCCGATAAAAAAAGAAAGAAACCATGAATAATCGTATTTTCACCCATCTGGACGCACTGGAAAGTGAATCCATTCATATCATGCGCGAGGTTGCGGCTGAGTGCAAAAATCCTGCGCTGTTGTTTTCCGGCGGTAAGGATTCCATTGTGATGTTAAGGCTGGCTGAAAAAGCCTTTCGTCCGGCCAAATTTCCGTTCCCGCTGGTGCATATCGACACGGAGCATAACTTTCCGGAAGTCATTGCGACGCGTGACAAACTGGCCGCAGATCTGGGTGAGCGTTTGATTGTGCGTTCTTTGGAGGATTCCATCAAACGCGGCAGTATCGTCATCAAAAATCCGGATTTACCGCGCAATCCGTTTCAATCGGTGACCTTGCTCGAAACCATTGCTGAGTTTGGCTTTGATGCCTGCATGGGCGGGGCGCGTCGCGATGAAGAAAAGGCGCGGGCCAAGGAACGTATCTTCTCGTTCCGCGATGAATTCGGTCAGTGGGATCCTAAAAATCAGCGCCCCGAACTGTGGGATATTTACAATACGCGCGTCCACCAGGGTGAAAATATCCGGGTGTTCCCGATTTCCAACTGGACGGAACTGGATATCTGGCAATACATAGGCCGTGAAAAACTGCATATTCCCAGCATCTATTACGCGCACGAACGCGAAGTGATACGCCGTGGGAATTCAGTCATTCCTGTGTCGGATTTGGTGCAACCGAAAGCGGGTGAAAAAGTCGAAGTACTCTCGGTGCGTTTTCGTACCGTGGGTGACGTGACCTGTACGGCGCCGGTGGAATCCACTGCCAGCAATGTCGAAGAAATCATTGCAGAAACGGCAACGACACGTATCACCGAACGCGGTGCTACCCGCATGGATGATCAAACATCAGACGCCTCAATGGAATTGCGCAAGAAGGAAGGGTACTTTTAATCATGACTGACACGACACAATTATTACGTTTTATTACTGCAGGCAGTGTGGACGACGGCAAGAGCACGCTGATTGGTCGCCTGCTGCACGATTCTAAATCAATTTTTGAAGATCAATATTCTGCGATTTCGAGAACTTCTGAGAAGCGCGGTATGGCAGCCGTGGATTTGTCTTTGCTAACCGATGGTTTGCAAGCGGAGCGCGAGCAGGGTATCACCATCGATGTGGCCTACCGTTATTTCGCGACACCCAAGCGCAAATTCATCATCGGCGATACGCCAGGGCATGAGCAGTACACGCGGAATATGGTGACAGCGGCTTCCACCGCGAATCTGGTGGTGATTCTGATTGATGCCCGTCGTGGTGTGCTGGTGCAGACGCGTCGCCATACTTATCTGGCCAGTCTGGTGGGTATTCCGCACATTGTGCTGGCCGTGAATAAGATGGATATGGTCGAATACGGACAGGCGCGTTTCGATGAAATTTGCACTGAGTATTTGGCTTTTGCGGCACAACTGGGTTTGCATAATGTTACTTGTGTGCCGTTGTCGGCCCTGGTGGGCGATATGCTGGTTGATCGCGGGGATAATCTGAACTGGTATCAGGGGCCAACCTTGATGGAAGTGCTGGAAAATGTTGAGATTGATCATGACGTAAACACCACGGATTTTAGATATCCGGTGCAGTGGGTGTGTCGTCCGCAGACCGACGAATATCATGATTTCCGTGGCTTTATGGGACGTATTGAAGCGGGTTCTGTGACTGTAGGAGATGAAATTACCGTGCTGCCCTCTGGTCGCACCAGTCGTGTGAAAGAAATCGTTACACTGGATGGCAATCTTGAAACAGCCTGTGCGCCACAGTCGATTTGTATTACCTTGACCGATGAGATCGATATTTCACGTGGTGATATGTTCGTCAAAGCGGATTATTTACCTACGGTGACGAAAGAATTTGACGCGATGCTGTGCTGGTTGTCGGACGCGCCGCTGGATAAAAATCGCAAATATCTGGTCAAGCACACCACACGAACCGCCAAATGTCTATTCACCAGTATTGATTATCGTATTGACGTGAATACGCTAGAGCAGCACGCTAATCCAACGGTGAATATGAATGATATTGCTCATGTCCGACTTAAAGTGCAGTTGCCTTTAGTGACCGATCACTACACGCGTAACCGTGCCAGCGGCAGCTTTATCGTGATTGATGAAGCCACTAACAACACGGTCGCAGCGGGCATGATAGCCTAGTGGATGCCAGATGAAGTAGCCGGGTTATCAACTTCTATCTGAGAAGGGAAATTATGGATTTCGCGCTATTTTATCTTGCAGCAGGGAGTATCGCCGGCTTTTTAGCCGGCTTGCTGGGCGTGGGCGGTGGTATTGTGATTGTGCCCATTCTTTTGTTTGTCTTCGCAGCGCAGCATTTTCCCGCAGATCAACTGATGCACATCGCAGTCGGCACCTCACTTGCCAGCGTACTGTTTACTTCTCTTGTGAGTTTACGTACCCATCATAATCGTGGCGCGGTCAAATGGGATATCGTGAAACGCATCACGCCGGGCATACTCCTGGGTGCTTTCGCAGCTACGTTTTTAGCCGCAAAACTGTCCACGGTTTTGCTGCGCGATTTTTTTATTGTTTTTATTTTTTATGTCGCGACCCGGCAGTTATTCAATATTCAGTCTAAAGTTTCGCGTTCAATACCGGGAGGGGCGGGTATGTTCGCAGCAGGGGGCGTCATTGGTGCTTTTTCCAGCTTGGTTGGCATAGGCGGCGGCACGTTATCCGTGCCTTTTATGACACGCTGTCATATCAAACTGCACGATGCGATTGGGACTTCTGCCGCCCTCGGTTTTCCCCTCGCACTGGCCGGTACGCTGGGGTATGTGCTCAATGGTCTTGCAGTTCGGGATTTGCCCTGCGGGAGTTTAGGTTTTGTTTATCTGCCCGCCTTGGCCGGATTGGTGGTGGCGAGTATGCTGGTTGCCCCTTATGGCGTAAGGGCGGCTCATGCCTTGCCTGTGTCGACACTGAAAAAAGTTTTCGCTTTGTTTCTTTATGCAATCGGTATCAAGCTGTTATTTTCCGCTGTTTAAATTCATCCGCTGCTTGGTCCCAACAGGGCCAGAACAATCTGTTAATGGCCGTGTTTAGAATCTAAGTTGCTATTTTATCCTCCGGTGTCAGATAGGGCAGTGGTAAAATCGCCTCTGAACCTTATTTACTCTCCTATCATGCCGTCACCCGCTTTTATTCACCTCCGTTTGCACAGCGAATACTCCATTACCGATGGCATGTTGCGTATTGATGAAGCGGTTACCACTGCTAAAAATGACGGGATGCCTGCGCTGGCCTTAACCGACTTATCGAATTTTTCGGGCCTGATTAAATTTTATAAAACGGCTCGCGCTAAGGGGCTTAAGCCGATTGCAGGGCTGGATGTGTTTATCAGTAACGAAACCGATCGCGATAAGCCGTATCGTTTACTGCTGCTCTGTCAGTCTGTTGAAGGCTACTTGTTGCTGTGCCGGCTTTTATCCCGCGCTTATTTGTCCAATCAGTATCGTGAACGAGCGGAGTTGCGTCGCGAGTGGTTTGATGAAATGGGTACGCAAGGTTTGATTGCCTTGTCTGGTGCGCAAAAGGGGGATGTGGGCTGTGCTTTGTTATCTGGTAATGCAACGCTTGCCCGTGACTATGCCAGTGCCTGGGCTAGATTGTTTGATAACCGTTATTATTTGGAAATTCAGCGCGCCGGTTTTGTCGATGAGGAGGTGCTTATTCATGCCTCAGCATTGTTAGGTGCCGAGTTGAACTTGCCGCTTGTTGCGACTCATCCTGTGCAGTTTTTGATTGAGTCTGATTTTAAGGCGCATGAAGCACTGGTGTGTATCGCTGAAGGCTATGTGCTCAATGATAAACGTCGTGAGCAGGCGTTTACCGTACAGCAATATTTTAAAACACAAGCCCAGATGGGCGAGTTATTTGCCGACTTGCCTGAAGCCTTGCAAAACAGTGTTGAAATTGCACGACGTTGTAATTTAACCTTAGTTCTGGGTAAGCCCCGTTTACCTGATTTTCCAACCCCGGCCGGTGAGAGTCTGGATGATTTTTTACTCAGTGAATCCGAACGCGGGCTGGCGCAACGTTTGCTTGCCCTTTATCCTGATGAGACTGATCGTGCGGCGAAATATCCAGCGTATCGGGATCGACTGCTGTTCGAAATTAAAACCATCATCAATATGGGTTTCCCCGGGTATTTTTTGATCGTTGCCGATTTTATCCGCTGGGCAAAAGCCTTTCGTTCCGCCGCGTTCCCGAATGGTGTACCGGTAGGCCCCGGGCGGGGGTCAGGTGCAGGTTCTTTGGTGGCTTACTGCTTGCTGATTACTGACTTGGATCCTTTGCGCTATGAATTGCTGTTCGAGCGTTTTTTAAATCCTGAACGTGTGTCTATGCCGGATTTTGACGTGGATTTTTGTCAGGACGGGCGTGAACTGGTGATTGATTATGTAAAGAAAAAGTATGGCGCGGCGTGTGTGTCACAAATTGCGACTTTCGGTACGATGGCGTCCAAGGCGGTGATACGCGATGTGGGTCGGGTGATGGAGTTTCCCTATGGTTTGTGCGATCGGCTGTCCAAAGCCATTCCACTTGACGGTGTGAAGCCGGTTTCACTTAAAAAAGCGCGTGAAATTGAACCTGAGATCAATGCCATCGCCGAAAGCGAAGAGGGCGTTCCCGAACTGCTTGAACTGGCGGGGCGGCTGGAAGATTTGACGCGTAATGTCGGAATGCATGCGGGGGGCGTGGTGATTGCCCCGGGAAAACTGACCGATTTTTGTCCGCTGTTTTGCGCTGATGGCGGGGCGAGTGTGGTGAGTCAGTTTGACAAGGATGATGTTGAAGCGATAGGTCTGGTTAAGTTCGACTTTTTGGGATTGCGTACCCTGACGATCATCGACTGGGCGGTGCGTCATATACACAGACTGGAAAATAGTGAGGCGCTGTCCCGGGGTGGCGCTTCATCCCCGGCCTCCTTGCCAGCCGTTTTTTCGATTGAAGCCATTCCGCTGGATGATAAAGCATCTTATGATTTATTAAAAAAATGTAATACCACCGCCGTGTTTCAGTTGGAATCGCGCGGCATGAAGGATCTTATTAAGCGTCTGCAGCCGGACACCTTCGAAGATATTGTGGCGCTGGTGGCGTTGTTTCGTCCGGGCCCGTTAGAGTCGGGCATGGTGGACGATTTCGTGAATCGTAAACATGGCCGTGCCGAAGCGGATTATTTTCACCCTGAACTTGAAGCCTCTCTCAAGCCAACTTATGGCGTGATCGTGTATCAAGAGCAGGTGATGCAGATTTCCCAGATTATTGGGGGTTATACCTTAGGTGGCGCAGATATGTTGCGTCGTGCGATGGGTAAAAAAGATCCTGAGGAAATGGCACGTCAGCGCGATATTTTCGTTGATGGTGCGGTGAATAGAGCCATTGATAAGGAGCTGGCGACTCGCTTGTTCGATTTGATGGAAATGTTTGCCGGTTACGGTTTTAATAAGTCTCATTCGGCGGCCTATGCGCTGGTCGCTTATCAAACCGCATATCTAAAAGCCCATCATCCGGCCGCTTTTATGGCGGCGACTTTGTCGGGAGATCTGGATAATACCGAGAAAGTGCGCACCTTTTATGCCGACACCCTGCAGCAGGGGCTGACTATTTTGCTGCCCGATGTTAATCGTTCAGGCTACGCCTTTTCGCCTACTGACGAAAAAACCATCGCTTATGGTCTGGGTGCGATTAAGGGGACAGGGGAAGCCGCGATTGCGAGCATTGTGAAAGCGCGTGCCTCAGGGCCGTATAAGGATTTGTTTGATTTTTGCCGTCGGGTTGACAAACGTGCAGTTAATCGCCGCACCATCGAGACGTTGATACGGGCGGGGGCTTTCGATTCCGTTAGCGATCATCGCGCAGCACTGATGGCGAGTGTCGATGCGGCTTTGGCTAGTGCAGATCAGCAGGCGCGCGCGATCAATCAAAACAGTCTGTTTGGCGAAGATGATGCGGATGCCGTGTTAATCGAGAAAAAAGCGGATGTGCCGCGCTGGACTTTGCGTGAACAACTGGCTTTTGAGAAGGTAAGTCTAGGTATTTATTTAGGCGGGCATCCTTACCAGGAATATGAAGCGGAGTTGGCGAATTTCATTAAAGTGAAGCTGGGGGATCTTAATCCGGCCTTTGTCGGTAAGAGTAGCGGCGGGGCGGCAGCTTATGTGCCACGGCGTGGTATTCCCGTTAGGCTGGCGGGGATAGTCTCGGGTTTGCGTTTGCAACAAACACGGCGGGGTCGTATGGCAGTCATTACGCTGGATGATGGCGGTGCGCAGGTGGAACTGACTGTATTTAATGAGGAATACGAGAAAAGTCGTCCGTGGATTAAAGAAGATGAACTGCTGGTGGTTGAGGGTAAAGCCAGTTTGGATGAATATTCAGGCAATATTCGTGTCAGTGGCGAGGAATTATTCAACTTTGCTCAGGCCAGGTCGCATTTTGCACAGCAGCTTTTACTGGTATGTCAGTCGGAAGTTACCATCGCCAGACTCAAAGAGATACTTACGCCCTGGAGCGAAGGAGAATGTCGCGTAGCGATAAATTATAGCAATGCAACGGCTACCTGCCAGTTGTGTCTGGGAGAAGTTTGGCAGGTGACGCTTGCAGAAGAGTTACTCAATGAGTTGCGCGGCGTGCTCGGTGCGCACAATGTTCGCGTTATTTACGCCTGATGACGGACGGGTGATGAGTAACGGCCATTCGGATTATTTTGTGTAAGTTGTTTTGCTTACCTGGCTGCGCGTTGCGTAATCTGCGCCATGTTGTTCCAGATAATCGCGTATCAGCTGACGGACAATTTGTGACGGGGTGATGTCCTGTGCGGCGCAAAGTTCCTCGAAAGCTTTTTTCTTAACGGGATCTATCAGCAGCGTCATGCGTGCAGTTTTTTTTTCCATTTGATAGTCAGTCTTGATGATTAGTGAGTGCCTGAGTAGCGAATGCGGATACCAGGCGCACTCTGTTGGGCGCAAAACAAGCGATATTCAAAGGACTGGTGCTCGGCTGAGGTACTTTTCCAGATTTCGACCCGGGTCAGATTTTTGAATTCTGTCAGCGTGGGCTTGATAACAGCGGGCAGATTTGTCAGCGCAGGTCCGCGTAAGGTTTCTATGATGACCAAAATAACTCCTTGTTTAATTTTTTGATAAGTGTTTTATGATTTTATCGGCTTTAGCCTGATAGTTCATCGGGTGGTTTTTGCACAGACTCTCGGCGCGTTGTCGTAAGGTCGCATGAGACGGCGGGAAAGTTCCTTGCTTGACCGCCAGGATGATTTTATTTGCCTTGTCACCGTCGGCATCGACGATGGCAATTTGTCCGGCAAAACTTCGGCTGATGCGCGCAACATATTTATCGTAGTTGGGGTAACCGAACCACAGATTGACGGCCAGCACGCCGTTGTTGTTGAGTTTTGCGAAACAATCATCATAAAATTCCGGCGTTCCCAATTGTGGTACTTGTCCTGAGGCATCAAATCCGTCAACAAACAGCACGTCAACCGTCTCTGAATTATCTCGCACGTAGTCCGCGCCATCAGCCAATCTGACTTGAAAGCGCGCATCATCTGGCGGAATGGCGAACTCATTGCGCAGTGCAATCACGCCGGCATTGATTTCCAGAGCCAGAATTTTACTTAAAGGTAGATAGCGATAGCAGTATTTTGCCAGTGATCCGCCGCCCAATCCTATCATGGCGATGGACTTGGGTTCGTTGAGTAACAACAGCGCGCACATCATGGCGCGCGTATAACCCAGCACCAGTTCGTCCGGTGCATCCAGTTTCATTTCGCTTTGCACCGACATTTTGTCTAGGTGTAGCGCTAAAATACCCTTGCTTTCTTTGATGTAAGGATGTGAGTCCAAGTGGTTTTCATCAGCCGCCTCAAACCAGGAAAAAATTTCCTTGACGGTGTTTTTAAATCGTCCCTTGTTGCGTTTGCTGGGTTGGTCTGTTGAGTGCATTGCCGCCATACTCCTTAATTATCCAGGCAGGACAGGTTAAAACATTAACATATTGTTATCACGTTATGTAAATAAAATGCGAATAGATTGCGATTTTCAACGCGGTGGGAGTAAACTCCTGAAATATTCAATATCAAGTCAGGACGGATAGCTAAGCTGTCCATTCCGGCAAAAACGGGAGTCACCGTACTCAAGATGAATGTAGCGAGTGTTTTACCGATAGATGTAGCGGGCGCGATGATCGCGGTATTGGCAGGATTGGGCTTGCTCGGGTTGCTGCTGCAGCGCAACCCGCGGTTTATTGTCAGTGTTGTTTTTCCGCTGGGTGCTTTTTCTGCACTCATACTTGCGCTGACCGGGCTTTGGTCGTTAGGTGAAACACCCACTATCGCCGTGCTGCCGTTGGGTTTGCCTGATCTGCCTATCCACCTGCGTCTTGATCCTCTGTCGGCTTTCTTTTTGGTTTTACTGGGCTGTGCATCGTTTGGGGTTTCACTCTTCGGCGCCGGTTATTTCAAAATGATGCCAGGATCCGTTCTGGGTTTGTTGTGTTTGGAATATCACCTTTTTCTGGCCAGTATGGCGATGGTTTTACTGGCGGATGATGCGTATGTCTTTATGCTGGCATGGGAAACCATGGCGCTGTCTTCCTATTTTCTGGTCACCACGGATCACGCTATTCCTGAGATACGCCGTGCAGGATATTTGTATCTGCTGATTGCGCACGTCGGCGCCATTGCCATTTTGCTTGGTTTTGGTGTGATGCAAGGGGGGCAGGGTATAGGTGCTTATACCTTTGATGCGATGCGTGCCGCACATCCGTCGTCTTTTTGGGCTTCAGCCACATTTTTGCTGACCTTGTTCGGTTTTGGTGCCAAAGCGGGGGTATTGCCTATGCATGTCTGGTTGCCTGAAGCACATCCTGCAGCGCCATCTCCCGTGTCTGCACTGATGAGTGGTGTGATGCTCAAAATGGCAATCTATGGCATTTTACGAGTGTCCTTTGATTTGCTGAATACGCAAGTTTGGTGGTGGGGGGTGTTAGCGCTGACCCTAGGCTTAATTACCGCTATTTTTGGTGTGATGTTTGCTGCGGTGCAGGGCGATATGAAGCGACTGCTGGCTTACTCTTCGATTGAAAACATAGGCTTGTTGCTAGTTGGTATCGGTTTGACGCTGATTTTTCACTTTTATGGCAAGGATGCCTTAGCCGCCTTGTCTTTGACGGCTACCTTGTACCACAGCCTCAATCATGCTTGTTTTAAGAGTTTGTTGTTTGTCGGTACAGGTTCAATATTGCATGCCACGGGTGCGCGCAATATGGGACGTATGGGCGGATTGATTCATCGTATGCCTTGGGTGGCCGCCTTAATGCTGGTCGGTGTGCTGGCGATTTCCGGTTTGCCGCCGCTCAACGGTTTTGTATCCGAATGGCTGTTATTGCAGGCGTTTTTGCTTTCACCCGGGTTGCCAAATAGTTATATTAATATGCTGGTGCCGGTCGCGGCCGCAGTGATTGCCTTATCGGCGGCGCTGGCAGCGTATGTCATGGTAAAGTTTTATGGTGTGATTTTTTTAGGACAGCCGCGCGAGAAAATCCTGGAGCAGGCGCAGGATGCCGATTACTGGGAGCGTGCGGGAATGGCATGGTTGGCATTGCTGTGTGTGGTGTTAGGCTTGATACCGGTGGTCGTGGTGCGATTTCTGGATCAGGTGTCGTTGTCGCTGTTAGGAGCCGGATTAGGGAATGCTGCCGCCGATTGGATGTTTCTTGCTCCTGTTGATACAGAACGCGCCAGCTATAGTCCGGTCTATTTTTTTCTGGCAGTGGCGGGCGTGATGTTGCTCACGATCTTGTTGGTGCGGCGTCTGTATCACGGCAGATTAAGGCGCAGCAGTCCCTGGGATTGTGGATTTCCTGCGCAGACCGCACGCATGCAGGATACGGCTGAAGGATTTGGTCAGCCGATACGTCGCATTTTCGAGCCTTTCTTCAAGATTGAAAGCGAGTTACCCGGCCCGTTTGATGCGCATCCGAAATACCACGGACGTAGCGAAGACCGGCTATGGTATTTGCTGTATCTGCCTCTTAAGCAATTAACGGAAAGACTCTCGGCCTGCGTATCCTTGCTCCAGCAGGGGCGTATTCATTTGTATTTGACTTATACCTTTGTGACGTTAATTGTCTTGTTGATATTCGTATGATCAATAATCCCCATTTTATATTAGCGATTCTTTTCCAGTTGACGCAGTTGCTGCTGGTTGTGCTGGCCGCGCCCTTATTGACAGGGTGGGTGAACCAGTGTCAGGCCTGGTTGCAGAATCGATCCGGTGCGGGTGTGTTACAGCCCTACCGTGTATTGCACAAGCTTTTTCATAAGGATATGGTGCTGGCGCATAACGCTTCCTGGTTGTTTCGTCTCACCCCTTATGTGGTATTTGCTTGTATGTGGCTGGCGGCGGCGATTATCCCCATCATTGCCGTTGACTTGCCCTTTTCAGGTGCGGCGGATGTCATTGCGCTGGTCGGTGTGTTTGCCTTGGCGCGTATGTTTATTTCGCTGGCCGCAATGGATGTCGGTACAGCCTTCGGATCTATGGGCGCGCGGCGGGAAATGCTGGTGTCGTTTCTGGCTGAGCCGGCTTTGTTGATGGTGTTGTTTACGGCGTCAATGATTAGTCACTCTACCCAATTGCCGGGCATTGTCGATGCGTTGGCGCACCATCAGTTCGTGTTGTATCCCAGCATGGGTTTTGCGGCGTTGGCCTTCGGTATCGTTTTGCTGGCAGAAAATGCGCGTATTCCTGTCGATAATCCCGGTACTCATCTGGAGCTGACTATGATACACGAGGCGATGATACTGGAATATTCGGCACGTCATCTGGCGCTAATCGAGTGGGGGAGCAGTCTGAAATTATTCGCTTATATTTCGATTGGCATTGCTTTGTTTATTCCGCACGGTATTGCGGAAATGGGCAATTGGGCAGGCTTGCCGCAGGCGGTTGGTTTTCTGGTGGTGAAAATGTTGCTCGCCGGTGCCGCCTTGTCGCTGCTGGAAATTGTGACGGCAAAAATGCGCATTTTTCGTGCGCCGGAATTTCTGGGTACGGCCTTTTTACTGGCCGTTTTGGGATTGCTTATACATTTTTTACTGGGGGCGTAAGATGCGCTTTTCCGGGATTTTTTTCATTTTTCCCTTTTTTCCTGTTTGCGGGTATAGAGGAAGGGCAGGGTGGGGGCGCTAGTGCAAATTTCACTCACCTTGCAGTTTATCAATTTGCTGGCGGCGATGCTGTTATTGATCGTATTTGCCATGCTGGGGCAACGCCGTATTTTTTCCCTGATTAATTTGTTTGCCTGGCAGGGCTTGGTGTTGAGTATCAGTACGGTCGTCGTTGCTTACTCCACGGCACAGCAACATTTGTATTATTCCGCTGCACTGACGGTGTTGTTGAAAGTATTGATATTGCCCTGGCTGCTGTACCGGCTAATTAGAAAATTAAATATACGCTGGGATGTAGAAAGGCTGATCAATATTCCCACTACCATGCTGGTTGGTATTGCGCTGGTCATTTTTGCCTTCAATTTGGCTGCACCCATTTCACAATTGTCGGAAGGGATTACGCGCGGCCTGATTGGTATTGCGCTGGCGAGTGTTTTGTTATCGTTGTTAATGATGCTCACACGGCGCAAGGCGGTATCGCAGGTTGTTGCATTTTTGTCGCTGGAGAACAGCTTGTTTTTTGCGGCGACCAGTGCCACTCAGGGGATGCCCTTGGTGGTCGAGTTGGGTATTGCGCTGGACGTGCTAGTGGCAACCTTTATTTTCGGGATTTTCTTTTTTCAGATACGCGAGACCTTTGACAGTCTGGATATTACCCATATGGAAAAGTTAAAAGATGATTGATTTTCAACTGCTCGCGCTGCTGGCGACGCCGTTATTGGGCGGGGTGTTTTTAGCCTTGTTTGGTTCGCGTACCTGGGCGGCAGAACTCAATTCGCTGATGAGTGGCGCGACCTTGCTTGCCGCGATTGTTTTGACCTTGAGGGTGATCGATTCGGGCCCGCAAGTCGCGTTCGGCGAGCAGTTTTTTATCGATCCCTTTAATGTGTTTCTGGTTACCTTGACCGCTTTTGTGGCGTTTACTACTTCGTTGTTTTCACGTCCTTATATGCGTATCGAGCAGCATCACGGCAAGCTCAATACGCCTATGCTGCATCTGTATTACAGTATGTATCAATTGTTTACTTTTACGATGCTGGTGGCGCTGACCACGAATAATATGGGAATTATCTGGGTGGCGATGGAAGCGGCGACGTTGAGTACGGTACTGCTTGTGTCCTTGTATCGCACACCGGCGAGTCTGGAAGCTGCGTGGAAATATTTTATTCTGTGCGGCGTGGGTATTGCGTTGGCCTTGTTCGGCACGATATTGCTGTATTTTGCTGCAGAGCGCGTTTTGGGTGAAGGGGGGACGGCGCTACTTTGGACGCATTTGAATCAGGTTAAGGGGGAACTCGAACCCACTGTATTGAAACTGGCTTTTGTATTTTTGCTGGTAGGTTACGGCACAAAAATTGGTTTGGTTCCATTGCATAGTTGGCTGCCTGATGCGCATGCCGAGGGGCCGACACCCGTTTCTGCGGTGTTGTCCGGACTGTTGCTGAATGTGGCACTGTGTGCGGTGATGCGAAGTAAAGTGCTGGTGGACGGGTCGCTGGGCACACACTTTGCAGGGAATTTGATGATGGGCTTTGGTTTGTTGTCGGTACTGGTTGGCGCCCTGTTTTTGTCTAGGCAAAAGGATGTCAAACGTATGTTCGCCTATTCTTCGATTGAACACATGGGCTTGATTACTTTTTCCTTTGGCATGGGCGGTGCCGTAGCGAACTTTGCGGCTATGCTGCATATGACGATGCATTCTTTAACAAAATCGGCTATTTTCTTTGCCGTGGGGCACGCGGTACAAAAAGTCGGTACGCAGCAAATGGAACATATACGCGGTTTGCTGCATGTCAGTCCCACGGTAGGCTGGGGCTTGCTATTGGGGACCTTTGCTATTTTGGGGATGCCGCCTTTTGGTGTATTTGCCAGTGAATTCTTGATTATTACCACTGCGATGCATGACTATCCGTGGACGACGCCGATTTTGCTGCTGGCGCTGGGGATAGCCTTTGCTTCAATATTTGGCAAAATTCAACCTATGGTATTCGGCGCAACCACAGCTAAACCATTGCCGCATCCGCCTGCGCTGCTGCCGGTCTTTTTGCATCTGTTTTTAGTGTTACTGCTGGGGCTTTATATGCCGCCTTATTTGGCTAATTGGTATCGTCAGGCGGCGGCACTTTTTTCATGAATTCGCTCGGTAATTCCCGGCTTTTATCAAGGAGGTTGTTGTCCTGTGCTCAAGGATAGAAAGTTGATATGCCCGTCAAAAAGTTAAATCTTCAGCGTATTAAGGGGGCAATTCCTGCCTGGCACGGAAAAATTGCCGAAGCCGATCTTCTGCCGGTTTGTGCCGCTGTTCGTGAAGGGGGCGGGCGTTTGCTTGCATTGTGGGGGAGTGATGAACGCGCGCTCAGTCCGGAAGAGGCGAAGACTGCGTTGGTTTCTGCGCCTTCTTTGAATGGCTTTGCTTTACATGTGGTTTTAGTCAATGAAACGGGTCTGGTTGCGCTGAGTCTGCCGTTATCGGCTCAACAGCCTGTTTATCCTGATCTTAGTTTGATTTTTCCAGCGGCAAATCGTATGCAGCGCGCAGCGTATGATCTGTTGGGGATTAAGGCGATTGATGCTAAGGATCAGCGCGCCTGGCTGCGCCATGCGGCGTGGCGCGAGGGTAGCTTTCCTTTGCGTAAAGATTTTGTCGCAGTCTGTCAGCATGATTCCGGCGCGCCTGCGGGCGAGGAGGCAAGCGCAATTGTGCAGGATGCAACGCAAATTCAGGATGATTATCCTTTTGTACAGGTTGAAGGGCAGGGGGTGCATGAGATTCCGGTGGGACCGGTTCATGCAGGCATTATAGAGCCGGGACATTTTCGTTTCTCTGTCGTCGGCGAAAAAGTGCTGCGTTTGGAAGCGCGTCTGGGCTATACCCATAAGGGAATAGAAAAATTATTAGAGAACAAGGCGTTATGTGCTGCTGCGAAGTTGGTGGGGCGTGTCAGCGGTGACAGTACGGTGGCGTATGCGTGGGCGTATGCGATGGCAGTGGAAGGGGTGGCTGATATTACGCCGCCGGATCGGGC
Source organism: uncultured Nitrosomonadales bacterium (assembly GCA_903861075.1). Classification (GTDB taxonomy): domain Bacteria; phylum Pseudomonadota; class Gammaproteobacteria; order Burkholderiales; family Gallionellaceae; genus Gallionella. Next base: position 3,856 of record CAIOSY010000095.1, on the reverse strand, counting down.
GCTGTGGTTGCGCGCCTTGTTTTTGGAACGTGAACGTATTGCCAATCATCTGGGCGATTTAGGTTATCTGGGAAATGATGTCGCGCTATCATTCGCTTATGCGCAGTTCTGGATCTTGAAAGAGCAGGTACTGCGCAACAATGCCACGCTGTTTGGTCATCGTTATTTGATGGATAAGATCATTCCGGGTGGTGTGACGACGGGTATTGATGAGTCAGGCAAAAAAACCTTGCGTGATGAAAGTGTCATGCTGGAACAAGAAATACACACGCTGCGTAGTATCTTTGATGAGCATGCGGGTGTGCAGGATAGGTATATGGGCACGGGGCGCGTAGAGCCCAAATTGGCTGCGGCACTCGGTTTGTGCGGATTGGCCGGGCGCGCCAGTTCCCAAACCTGGGATAGTCGTGTGCAGTTTCCTTGCGCACCTTACGATAAACTGGATGTGAAAATTGCGACGCATCATCACGGTGATGTCGCCGCTCGCGTCATCGTCCGTTTTGATGAGTTGTTCGAGTCCTTGCGTTTGCAACGCGATATTTTAATCAACTTGATCGGCGGTGAAGATTTGGCATATCCGGTGACGAGTCTGCCGCCGCATCGTTTTGGTGCCGGTATGTTAGAAGGCTGGCGCGGTGAGGTGATGGTGGCGATTCATACGGATGAAAAAGGTAATTTGACGCGGGTTCATCCCCATGATCCTTCCTGGCAGAACTGGCCGGCGCTGGAGCACGCCATTATGGGTAATATCGTTCCCGACTTTCCGTTGATCAATAAATCTTTCAACCTGAGCTATTCAGGTTGTGATTTGTAAATAACGTTGCTCGCTTATGAGTAATGAGTCATAGAGGCTGATACGCAAATGTTTCAAATTATCAGGCAGATTATTAAAACGGGGATTAAAACCGAGGCGCCCCCTGAGCCTGTGGCGTCGCTGCGCGTGCATCATCAGCGTCTGCAGCAAGAGATACTTGATGTGTTCGGTGGTGCGTTGGCTATTCGTTTTGTGGATGCCGGATCCTGTAATGGTTGCGAATTGGAAATTCACGCCGTCAATAACGCTTATTACAATCTGGAAGGATTGGGGATCAAGTTTGTCGCGAGTCCGCGCCATGCTGATATGTTGCTGGTCACGGGACCCGTGTCGCATCACATGGCAGTCGCGCTCAAGCGTACTTATGACGCAACGCCAGAACCCAAGCTGGTCGTGGTCATCGGGGATTGTGGTGGCGGCGGGATTTTTTCATCCCTGGAGGCGGATAATTATGCCTGTTGCGGGAGTGTGGCTAATGTCATTCCTGTGGATGTGGTGGTGAGCGGTTGCCCGCCCACCCCTACCGCGATTATGCAAGGCATATTAACCGCCATTAGCGCACAGAAATAAAGGCCATTTTATGACCCTCATTTTCCTGCTACCCAGCAGGAAAATGAGGGTTGTTATTTTATTCTCATGCCGGGCTGTGCGCCGTCATCAGGTGACAGGATGAATAAGCCGGGCATCTCGCCTGAAGCGGCCAGTACCATCCCCTCTGACAGACCGAATTTCATTTGTCTGGGTGCTAAATTGGCAACCATCACCGTCATGCGCCCTTTGAGTTGTGCGGGATCGTAGGCTGATTTGATGCCCGCGAATACCGTGCGGGTGTTTTCTTCACCAATATCCAGGGTTAACTTTAATAATTTTGCCGCCCCTGCTACGTGTTCGGCATTGATGATTTTAGCCACGCGCAGGTCAATTTTTGAAAAATCATCCAGAGAAATGGTCTCGGCGATAGGCGTGAGGGTGTGTTGTTGAGCTTCGGCATGACGCGCGGGAGAATGCGTGGCAGGTTTTAAACTTTCAACGTTAGCGGCAGTCAGGGCGGCGATGAGTTTGGGATCCAATCGGGTTGCCAGATGCTGGTAGCTGTTAATGGTATGTGCTGCGGGCAGGGCTTGCCAGTGGCCTGTCCAGGAGAGCGGCGCGATGTTGAGAAAGGCTTCAACTTGTCCCGCTAACACGGGTAACACGGGTTTTAAATACAGCGTTAAATCGCGGAACAGCGTCAGCGCGGTAGAACAGACTATGTGCAATTTTGTTTCTTGCCCTGCTTCCTTGGCGAGCGTCCAGGGTTTTTGTTCGGCTATATATTGATTCGCGACATCAGCCAGACGCATGATTTCACGCAGGGCTCGGGCAAAGTCCCGCTGCTCATAGCAGTGTGCAATGCCCCCTTCGAGGTAAGCAGATTTAAACTCGGCACTAGCGATGCTATCAGTCTCGCCGAGTTTGCCGTCGAAATTTTTAGCGATGAAGCCTGCGCAGCGACTGGCGATGTTGATATATTTTCCGATTAAGTCCGAATTGACTTTGGCGACGAAATCGTCGAGGTTCAGATCCAGATCTTCCATCGTACCGTTGATTTTAGCGGCATAGTAGTAACGCAGATATTCAGTGTTGCCTATGGTGTCGACGTAACTTCTGGCCGTGATAAAGGTGCCGCGTGACTTGCTCATCTTCTCGCCATTGACGGTCAAAAAGCCGTGCGCGAAAAGTTTAGTCGGTGTGCGAAATCCTGCTTTTTCCAGCATGGCAGGCCAGAATAAGGCGTGAAAATACAGAATATCTTTGCCTATAAAATGATAAAGCTCGGTGGTCGAATCAGGCTGCCAGTATTCGTTGAAGTCGGGCTGCGAACCTTGCTTCCCTATGCTGTTATTGCACAGTTGCCTGAAACTGCCCATATAACCGACGGGTGCATCCAGCCAGACATAAAAGTATTTTCCGGGTGCGTCAGGTATCTCAAAGCCGAAATAAGGTGCATCGCGTGAAATATCCCAGTCGGATAACTTGTTGTCCCCTTCCGTTCCCAGCCATTCCTGCATTTTGTTGGCCGCTTCGGCTTGTAGTGTGCCGCTGCGCGTCCAGTCACGCAAAAAATCCTGACAAGTATCGGCGGAAAGCTTGAAGAAATAGTGATCTGAATGACGCATTTCAGGTTTTGCGCCGGATACGGCTGAATACGGATTGATCAGTTCTATCGGGGCATAAGCGGCGCCACAGGCTTCACAGTTGTCACCGTATTGATCCTGAGCGTGGCATTTTGGACATTCTCCCTTGATGAAACGATCGGGTAGAAACATATTTTTGACCGGATCATAAAACTGTTCAATAGAGCGCACCTCGATGAGTCCCTTGTCTCTTAGGGCAAGGTAAATCGTTTCTGCACAAAAGCGATTTTCGTCAGAATTGGTCGAGCCGTAGTGATCAAACTCGACGTGGAATGCGTCAAAATCGCGAGTGTGTTCTTGCCATACGCGTGCAATCAATTGTTCAGGTGTGATTCCCTCGGTTTCGGCACGCAGCATGATCGGTGTGCCGTGTGTGTCGTCGGCGCAGACATAGTGAACTTCGTGCCCTTGCATTTTTTGGAAGCGTACCCAAATGTCAGTTTGGATATATTCAACTAAGTGACCTAGATGGATACTGCCATTGGCATAAGGGAGTGCGGAGGTGACGAGAATTTTACGAGGTGTCATGTAAGCTTGCCGGATTCGATAAGGAAGCGGCATTTTAGCAAATTGTGCGCACGGGCGGCGAATTGCTTATCGGTGCAAGGTGTTCTGCAGGGGAAATGATTCGTTTACGTCTTTTGCAGGTCAAGGTTTTTTATGTGTATCCATAACATCAGTTAGAATTGCGTTCTTGTGTGTTTTCTTCCCGAATTGAGGCAGTGATGAGTTTTAATGAAACAGACGTGCAAACAGCATTGAAGAATTTGATTGATCCTAATACCCATAAGGATTTTGTCAATGACGGCGGTCAGGCTGGCGCTGTCGTCCCAGGTGGCCGAGAGGTTCAGGCGGATGCGGTCCG
>CAIOSY010000094.1 GCA_903861075.1 uncultured Nitrosomonadales bacterium | reverse complement strand
TTGGCAGATATTTCGTGCACAGCATGCCAGCTGCCAACATCATTCCAGCCAAAGTCACAAGGAATCAAGGACACCAGATTCGATCTCTCCAACACACCGTAATCAATAGAGATAGAGGGCATCCCGGCAAAATGCGCATCAATCGCATGCTGAAAATCCTCACTTAACAAACCGTCCGCCAGAATAGACTGAATAATTTTGTGTACTGCCGGCAAATAGCGTTCGATTTCGGCCAGGATTACCGAGGCACGCCAGACGAACATACCGGAGTTCCAGTAATAACTTCCTTCTTGCAAAAAATGTTCGGCGGTCTCATGATCGGGTTTTTCCGTGAATCGCTCAACATCTAAAACTCGGGATTGAGAATCACCAATAGCGGAATCCGTTTTGGTTTTAATATAGCCAAAACCGGTATCTGGACGGGTAGGCGTAATACCGAACGTCACCAGACGACCTGTTTGAGCGGCGGTAATTGCACGCTGCAAACAGTCTCTAAAACCCGGCTCATCTGAAATCACATGATCAGCCGGCAACACCACCATTATAGGATCACTACCATCTCGCATTAAATGCGCCGCAGCTAATGCAATAGCCGGTGCCGTATTTCGGCCAACGGGTTCAAACAGGGATTTATAGGGTAGCAAGGCGTGATATGCCTCGCCTTTGGCGTGCGCTTCCTGCGTCACGATTAACACATGATCTGCGGAAATAACCGGCCATAATCTGTTTATCGTCGCTTGCAACATCGTATCATCGCCAACGAGTGCCAGAAATTGCTTGGGGAAATTTTTACGGGACAGCGGCCACAAACGACTACCCGATCCACCCGCCAAGACTACGCCATATACTTTTTCAATCGACATAATGATATCTCACTTAATTAACAGGGAACGCTTACAGTGCAGCGGGCAGATCAGATCCGACCGCCATAATTATTGCGCTTGATCATCCAGCGCGGTGCTTTAAATCTGACGATACGCCAATAAATCCAAATGTAAAAATACACAAATAATCCGGTAAAGGTAATCAAGACCAGAGAATTATCCCAAAAACACACGGCGACCGAAACCGTTAGCGCCTTCATAATCCAAAAATAGGGTGCGGTCATCGAATTGCACAATACCTTGTGATGGACATTGCTATTCATATGCCAACGCGTGTGATTGAGTCGACGAAACACCAAAGTGTGTAAATGCAATCCATCCGGATCCCAGGGCGACTTACCCTGCAAATATTTTCGGCGATAAACGGAAAAAAAAGTTTCACAAACGGGATGAACCAGCAGCAAGGCGGCAAACCAGGGGGAGACTTCAGAATGACGCGCTACGACGAGCACCGCCAACTCCGCAAGCCAAAAACCCACCAGATACGACCCGCCATCACCCAGAAATATTTTACCGTAAGGATAGTTCCAGACTAAAAAACCGAACACCGCACCCAGCATGACCAAAGCTGCGGTCAGAAGAAAACTATCCTGAAGCTCAAAAGAGACTGCGGCGATGGCCAGCAACATCAAACAGGCAAAGCCCCCTACGACCCCATTAAATCCATCTATGATATTGACGGCATTAACCACGCCACCGACCGCAAAAAGCGTCAGTGCGATGGCAACAATCGGCCATTGCAACAGCCAGTCCAAAGGCGCAACGCCCAGATGCGTGACCACCGCATTGAGCAACCAGGCACCAAAACCCGCTGAAATCATGGATAAAACAAGACGTTTAGTAACGCTGACTTTTTTAGTTAAATCTTCAATCAGTCCACCGGCAAAAGCCGGGATGGCGGCCAACAACAAATAGCCAAATTCTCGCAATATACTGGCGTGCGTATAGATCAAGTAAAAATAAGCGGCGAGCAAACCCATTGCAATAGCCAAGCCACCGACGCGAGGGGTAGGCTGAGAGTGGAATTTTTGCGGGCCGGCATCTGTGTGATCATTTGATAGATGCGCATGTAATGAATTAAAACGCACCAACAAAAAACACACGAAAAATGCCACCAACAGGGATAAAAGTAAAATCAATGCGTAAGTACCTACGGGTAAATAGTATGCGAATTAAACTTGAACTGCCATCGTATAACCGCGCCAATCCAAAATCATCTTGTTTAGGATAACTATTCCTTCTTTAAAACACAATTAGAAAATACTGATTTTATATAGGAAATATCCTAGAAGAAAAGAAGACTCATGGGGGGCAGACTCGATTTTTACATTTTCTTACCAACATTGCAGCTCCGCGCGGTAATTTTCCTTTTACGAACTCAAGCGTTTGAATATTGATCACGGCCTCCGCACCGGCACGTCGATTGTTACTGTAGGGGCGAATTTATTCGCGCATACGCGCACCGCAGACGCATAAGATTGGGCGCGCTGAGCAACACATCCACTTTTCGTCCGTGCATGGCGCGAGACACTCGAGCAGACAACTGCGCGGCAATGAGTGCGGGGTTGACTACAGCGTCCATTAGCTCCAGCACTAAATCGACGTCCCATCCCCGCGCGTCATCATCCAGTCTGGAACCGAAAACGCGTACGGAACACCGTTCGCCCGGCAAGTCGCGGGCAAGTTGGCGAATTGCCTGCGTCTGTGCTTCGGATAAACGCATGATGTTAGTGCCTCGGTGAAATTTGAAAAGCATTGTATGCTAGTCGACTGAATTTGAACCACTTCCCGCTTCCCACTTCCCAGCTCGGTTATATTCACAACTAAATATTTAAGCGCCCAATCCGGCAACAATCTGCTTGACTACGGCCTCAGGTGAAAACAGCCTGGCAGACTAAGCATGGCAACGTTCAGCAAAACAGATTCCACCCTCAATTTGATATAAGCAACTACTGGATTGCGTCTTAGTGTTGGGTATCAAAAATAGATTCGAGCGTCGGTGCTGTCAACACAGCTTCGGCCCAGCATTCCATCTCGGCTTCCGCCGCGCTGTGCAGCCTGCCCAATGCCCAAGCCGGCAAGGAACCGAACCGGCGTTCCAATTGTTTGCGCAACAACTTGGACTCGCCTTCAAGACGCCCTTCATTCCGTCCTTCAAGCAGCCCTTCAACGCGACCTTTGGCAATGCCTATTCTTTCTACGCTGGTGATATATTGCATTTTATCATTCTCCTCTATTGCTTCAATTTCACGCCAAAGCTGCTGATCCAGACCTGCCGGCAGCTTCATCATCCAATCCATCACCGCGAATAAATCGATAACCCGTTGTTTATCCCAGCAGCGCTGATAGAGTATTCGCACCAGCCGTAATTTAGCCTCAAATCGTTTCTGATGTTGTTTACGTGTTTGCTGCGTCAGAACATGTGCGGCTGTGATCAAGGCAAACGCATTATCCAGCTTCAGCAACTCATCAACCTGATAATCGCTCAGTTTGGCGATGGG
>CAIOSY010000093.1 GCA_903861075.1 uncultured Nitrosomonadales bacterium | reverse complement strand
CCTATAGATGCAAGGCTAGTCGTGAGTCGTATTTTATCGGACGACGGCAACATACTTGCCGAATGGTTACTGATGACCAATGTTATGACTGTAGATGCCAGCGAGATTGCGCTCTGGTATTACTGGCGCTGGCAAATCGAAATCGACCAGCCATGTTGCCTCCATAAGAGTGTTTTAAGAAAATCATTGTATCGGTTCTGCGACTGGTTTTATCCAGGTACGATTAACAGTCCGCAATTTACGTAATCCCTCCAATTCCTGTTGATTTGCAGTAATGATCCAAAAGGAACGGTTATCTACTTTTATCTGCCTAGCTCTTACTTGACCTTTTTTTATCCAAGAATAAAGCGTCGGTTCCGGCATTTTCAATTCACCAGCCAACTCTGTCAACGTCCACTCATCGACTCCCCTTGGAATATTCGCAGTATGCTGCTGCTTTTGGGTTCCAATCCGGATTCCTTGCCGGCTCAGTAAGCATCGAACCATTGCGGCATTAAAGGTTTGTCGCCGTTTTGGCGGTTTCCAGCCTTCTGTGTTTAATTTTTCAGCGATTTGGGCGGAGGTGTAAGCTTGAGATTGGAGTTCTTTTACCCGGCTCATCAGGGCTTGATAACCCGCCAATTGCTCTAATTTGGCGACAGGCCGGTCAAGCCATGCGTGAGTTATATGTCCGCCGTACCAATGAATTTCGACCTGCACTTTTTCGGTGTTATCAATCACGGTCACTAAAATACGCTCGACAAGTTGGCGAACGATCGTTTGGCGATCCATTGCCGTTGTGGTTTCCGCTTTCCACAGGGTTGGAATATCCTGTGCCAAATGTTGGATGGCAAGTCGCTCTTCCTCTGACAAAACAGTTGGCTGTTCAAGCAAATAGTGCTCGTATTGCGCTTTAAGTTCTAACTCGGCGTTCATGGTTTCTTCCCATTTTCGCTCAAGTGTTCTCGCCACCAAGCGATTTTCAGGCTCAACCGCATTGTATTGGCGTGCGGCACGCTCGGTGTCGATATGCGCCCGCTCTAAACGCTGCAACCAATATTTTACTTGTTTTTGACGTTCTATTGCTTGATCTTCGGTGGCTGCCATGCTGATTTCTAGCGCGGCTGGGTGTAAGGCTTTGAAAATCTGTGCGCTGACGTAGTCATCCAAGCTTAATCCGGATAGGGATTGGCAGGCCGATTCTGCATAATCGATCTTCATTCGGTTACAGTTGTAACGATATTGCCCCATCTGGCTACTGTATTGCGGCGCCATACGCAATCCGCAGCGCCCGCAAATAAGCAATCCTGATAAAAGGGCCGCTCCTTTACGTACCACTCCGATTGCTTGCGCCGTATTGGCTTGCAGTTGCTGAACGTTACGCTCATATTGCGCCCAACTGATATAGGCAGGATGATGATCTTTAATCAAAACCTCCCAGTCATTGATCCCCGCTACCGTTCGACCCGTTGAGGGGCGGCCAGGAATCTTTTTACGCGGATCGGTAGGTCGACGCCCGTAAGCATAAGCGCCGGCATAAATGGGGTTGTGTAATAGATTACTGAGCGTGATCCGATTAGAACGACGCCAAACCAGATCGCCTTTATTGAGGCCACCAGCCACCCGATGAGGCATTTGAATTTGTTGTGAGACCAACTCAATCAAAACGCCATTAATCGTTCTTTTTCTTTCGAACAGCTCAAAAATTCGCCCAATTGCACTTTGTGCCTGTTCATCTGGGTCTTTTACGATTAGACCGGATAATTGCCGAACAAAACCCATCGCGACAAGCATGCCTAATTCGCCACGACGCGCTTTAGCTCGTTTACCCTCAAGCATGCGCTGTTTAAGTATATGCAGTTCGGCTTCAGACATGGTTCCCTTGAGTCCTAATAACAGTCGGTCATTGTAAAGGCTGGGGTCATAAATACCGTCCATATCACCAATAAGTGTACTGAAAATGGCGCAGACTTCCAGTAATTGATACCAGTCTCGTGATGATCTGGAGAGTCGAGACATCTCCAAGCCCAAAACCAGGCCGACATGATCAAGGCCCACTTCAGCTACCAGTCGTTGAAAGCCTTGCCGACCGATCATTGTGCTGCCGGAGCAGCCCAGATCATCATCAATGACTTCAATGTCGCACCGTGGCCAGCCTAATAAAATAGCTTTATCGACTAAACCATATTGTAGTCTTGTCGATTCTTGGTGCCGTTGGACTTGTTGTAGGGTCGATTGCCGAATGTAAATGATAGCTTTTCGATTGAGGTGTTGAGTCTTGATTTTTCCGCTGTGATCCAGTTGATTAATCGTGCGATTGGGTAAGACTGCATTCATGACAGCCCCCTTTCGATTGAGTTTGTTTCGTCAATTGGCGCTGAACCAGTTCCGCTATCAAGTTGATCAGATGATTTTTTTGAGGCATGGGAAGACTCTGCCAGAGGCTGGAATTCGGATTCGCATTCACTTGACTTGAGTTTTTGACCATGCGCTTGGCTCCATCGGACCAGTGACATGAGTGCATTTTTGTGAATTATTGGTGGAGTTTCCTCATTTGTCAAGAATTCATTTATAGGTGTTTTTATGATGGGGTATCGAATCCGGATTTAAAGAATTAAAACAAGACATCGGGAGCCGGACAAGTCAATGCCGCAATGCTCAAGCAGTGACTAACCATCTACAATTTTGTTTGATGGCGTCAACGATCACTTGGATTTATACAGATCGCCTGAAAGCAGATCCGGAGCGTCGGCATAAAGTGAAGGGTCGAACCAGTTTTGCCTTTTCGAATGTTCGACGGGTTATCGCTGAAGCTGGACTTGATCAGGATTTTGATAGGGTTTGCCCAAAACCTGGCAACCCCACGAAAAATTCACTGGTGGCCGTATTGCTTCGCATGGTGGCTTGATAATTTTCTAGGAAACTTCAGTTATTAATGTATTAGGTGATATTTTCTGTTGTAGTGAAAGTTAGATAAGTAAACGAGAAATTAATTATGAAACTGTTTGGTTTTGTTACCATTTGAGGGCTAATCGTGCTTTATTTTTAATTGGAATTTGTTTAATTATATCATCGACTAAACGAAAATAAGTTATCAAAGAACTTGTGTTTACTTGCATTTTTAAATCCTTTTTGTT
>CAIOSY010000092.1 GCA_903861075.1 uncultured Nitrosomonadales bacterium | reverse complement strand
CCCATTGCCAACAATCCGAATAGGGTGATATAGTCATGTTCAAGATTGAACTACGTTCTCGGCCAGTGGCCCCGAAAGTAGATAAAGCACCGTATCGGCGTTGACGACACGGGTGGGCGGTAGCGTGGATAAAGGGATCAGGGAGGCGGCATGACGAAGGCACAGCAAGTTAAAACGGATATGCGTTACCGCGTCCTCGCGCTGATTGAGGCGAATCCGGCCATCACGCAGCGTGCCCTAGCGGCGGCCTTGGGCGTGAGCCTGGGCCGTGTGAATTACGGCCTACGCGCCTTAGTGGAGAAGGGCCTCATCAAGGTGAATAACTTTAAACAAAACGAAAATAAGTTAACCTACGCCTACCTCCTGACGCCGAGTGGCGTACTGGAGAAATCTGCGCTCACGAAAGCGTTCCTGGCGCGCAAGATGGAGGAGTTTGATGCCCTCAAGGCGGAAATTGAGGCGTTGCAGCTACAAGTAGGGGATGCGCGACGCTCTGCGGTTGGGGTCGGGGACAGGCCTTAGCGTGCGCATGAATGGAATGGCGGTGCTGTTCACGCTAGGGGCATGGGCATAATGGCGTCGGGCGGGATTAAAAGGATGGTTAAAGAGCAGGCTTTGTTTGGGGTGTGCATCGCAAGATGAAGCCACCCTGCTTACAGGACCAGATGATGTGCGCTATTGCAGTCGTAAATGGTGAGATCATACTGCGTGCGGACTTAAGTGGGTTGGGGAGTGCTAGCCAGGTCGGTCGTGTATTAAGGAAGGTGGTTGCGGCGGGTCAATTGGTCCGTCTCGGCTACGGCACCTACGCAAAGGCTCAGCCTAGTCCACTGAGTGGCAAACCGATTCCTAGGCAGCCCCTTGAGGCCTTAGCTTGGGAGGCGATGGAGCGATTGGGGGTAGAGGTGAGTTTAGGAAAGGCGATGGCGGACTATGCGGCAGGCCGCAATCATCAGATCCCCATGCGCACGTCCTTGCATACGGCCGGGCGATGCATTTCACGGCAGTTGCGGTTGGGGTTGCGCACGGTAACGTATACCCATGATGGTCGATAAAGCGCCATGCCTGAGGGTAGTGGAAGCAGGGTGAGTGCGTGTGTTTTGAATACGTCACGCATTGGATCACGATCAATACAGGGTGTGTTAATACAAAGTGACTTTGTTGAGGGCTGCTTAATGCCAGCTGGTGTAGCCTGAAATCGAATTGGGATGTAGAAGGTGCTTTTTCTGGTTCAAGTGCATCCATATTGATGACCGCATGGTAATCGTGTAAATCGCAGTTTAGAGATCATTGTGTGGGAAGTAAGGCGTATCTGTCTAAAGTACTTATTTTTTTGGTTTACTTAAGGTAGAACGAAACACCTTGTTGTGATTTTTATGATATTGTAATTCAAATGCATTACATAGGAGTTTAAAAATGAAAACTGCCACAATCCCAGCATTGCGTGTTGAGCCTAAATTGAGAGAGGCTGCACAAAGTGTACTGGCTAATGGTGAAACGCTATCAAGCTTTTTAGAGGAGTCTTTACGCACAAATATTGAGCGACGTTTATATCAGCAAGCATTTATTGTGCGCGGAATTGCTTCGCGTGATGAGGCTAAAGTGAATCAAGAATATTATTCTGCTGAAAGTGTGATGTCTGAGTTAGACGACATCTATAAACAAGCGCAGTAAAGGTTGCGTCTTGAGCTATAAAATTCGCTTTACAAAAACGGCGCGTGAGGACTTAAAGCGTTTGTATAGCTTTTTGGTTAAGCAAGATATTCATGCTGCCAATCATGCGCTAGACGCTATTAATAAAGCCATGGTATTGCTTGAGACATTTCCCTTTACCTGTAGAAAAGCTAAAGCTGACAGCCCTTTTTTGAGAGAGCTAATCATTACCTTTGGCGCTAATGGTTACGTGGCGTTATTTGATATCGAAGAAAATAACATCGTCACAATTTTAGCTGTTAGGCATCAGCGAGAAGATGATTACCGTTAAGTTTTGCTTTAAACAATATTAAAAGTTGGCAATGACTATGTGTTCGACATTGGCGGTAACAAATACCGGATCGTTGCTGCTATCCACTTCGATCAACAAAAGCTTTATGTCCGGTATACATTTACTCACAAGGAGTACGACAAATGGAAGCCTTAATGGATCGCTCAGTGGTTGCAGAGATTACCGCTCACTTTCAAGCATTATCATCAATGATCCCTTTGCATACTATTCGCACCGAGCATGACTATGACAAAGCGGTTGAGGTGTTAAATCAACTGCTGGATGCTGGGGCTGCTAATGAAGATCACGTACTCGCCGATCTCGCTCACACACTTGGCGCACTCATT
>CAIOSY010000091.1 GCA_903861075.1 uncultured Nitrosomonadales bacterium | reverse complement strand
GCAGCGTGGAGCGAACTAGCTCCGTGCTGATGGGGTTGATATAGCCGCCGACCCGGTGAGCCTTGGAGAGGCTTGCCAGCCGTCTGGCGAGGGTGGAAACCGCGTGGATGGGGGCGAAGTGGGCGAGGTAGGCGGCGACCTGTTCTGGCGTGGCTGGTAGTGTGCCACCCCATTCGCTAAAGTGCTTCAGGTCATCCCGATATGCCCGCCATGTGTTTTCTGATACGGATGCTCTGAGGTAGCCTTCCACTGCTGTTTGCTCAAACTCGGGTAGTGTCGGGAGTTCATTGCTGGGAAGGATGACCGGAAAGAGCATCGTCAGTCACCACTCCAGCGTAAGCTGCCTCGGGTGCGGGAGGGCGCAAACTTCGGCATCTCATGCTCTGGCAGGTTGGGGTAAATCTCCCGCCAGTAATGCGTGCCCATGATGTCACGCCGTTTCGGTTGCCCCAGTGATGGTTCGCCCCACTCAATCCAGACCCGCCGAGGTTTGGGGGAAATCGTGAGGCAGAAGATGTTGGCGCGATGCCAAGTCATGCAGAGGTCACAATCTAAGTTGTGCATCAGCCAGTGTCCAAACTCATGCTTGCCGACCGCGCCATCTTCAACACAGAACGGCAGGATGTCCACGCGGGCATAAACCTCATTGCCAAAGGTGGAGCGATCCCACTGGTGAGGACTGCTGCTGCGCGGATTGACGAGCCTGTCTGCGCTCAGTCCGTATTCAATCGCTTCCCGGCACTGATAGCCGAAGGTGATACTCAGATCGCCAAACTGGGCGATGATCGGCTCAAGGATTTTTTCGCACAGGGCTTTGCCTGCCCGGATGACCATCTCGTTATCTTCAGGGAGGTTGTTCAGGCCGAGTACGGCTGACTCGGTCGAAAACAGGAAGTCGCGGAGGATGAAGTGCTTCGATAAACGGGTGAGTGCGAGGTCGTCGTACTGGCGAAACTTCGCCCTGTAATTTTTGATGGGTTTGGGGAATAGACCCAACTGATTCATCGCTGTAAGTGCTTGTTTTTCATGTGATAATTATAGCAGGTTTGGTGAATTTGTCAAATAAATCAACGAGTTGCATACTTCCGGCTGCACATGTCGTACCGGCCAATCGGAATAAATCTGGAGGTAATCCAAGTGCAATGATTGCAGTCGGATTTGATGTGGATACAGGGGGATTTACGGGTCGCTGAACTTCCTTACGGGATTTCAAACCCGATTGAGGATGTGCGTTCGTCATGTTGGCGTAACTTGTACGACTTCGATGAGGTTTAGCTTTTTCCTGAATACTCAAGAATGATTTGGGCGAGTTTATCGTCTCTACAGTACAAGTAGCACGCAGAAATCCCCAGCACTTTTGCGAGTTGCTCTGCAATGGCAAATGGAGGCTCATGCACACCGTTTTCGTATCGGCTCATCCGCGCACTGCTACATCCTTCGTCAAGTCCGATCATCACCCCCAACTTATCCTGCGCAATTCCGGCACGAAGTCGAGCCTCGCGCAAACGCTGACCGAATAGATTCTGGGGCTGTGATGGAGGCTTAACCATTCTTCGATAGTCGTAGATTGGCCTTGCCTTTGCTCTACGAATATCGTAGATTCGTGCGCTTGCGCAATACTAAGGCACACGGAGGTGCAATTGAGCGACAGAACTACAGAAGAGTACCGGCGACATACGTTGCTTTCCGCTTTTCATGGCGGCGCGTACAAAGGTCGGATATGGAAAAACAAGAAGCTGCTCGCTGAAATCGAGGGTGGCAGCATTGATGACGTTCTGGATAAATTACGGGAATTCGTTGACGATCAATTTGCAACCATTGCATCAGGTCGCCAGCAGCCAACCAATACGGAAGACTACGTGGCGGCTTTCCGCAACATCCTGAAAGACCTGACAGACGGGCAACTGGCGATGCTGCGTGCGCATTATCACGCGCCCCATCACAGGATTACCGCCACCGAGCTTGCAAAATCCGCTGACTACCTGAATCACAGTGCCGCCAATCTTCAGTACGGCAATTTAGGTAAAGCCCTATATGAAGAATACCCCCTTGAAATCCCTCGCCGTACTGACGGCACATTGATTTATACATTCATGCTTACCAACGAGCGCGACAAGGTGGCTGATGAAAAGGAGTGGGTTTGGGAGTTGCGCCCAGAGGTTGCCGCCGCAATCGAAGCACTTGGCCTTAATAACTAACCACGTGTGGGTGGCAACATGACATTTAATAATCAGCTCTACAAGCGATACGAACAGCTTTCATTAACCCGTCTCTCCAAGCATTTCATCCTCCGTGATTTTATGCTTTCGACCGAGGCCGCAGTTTGCGGGCATAGCAATTTTCCTACAGATGATGTTGAGCAAGTTGTCGCGTCCGGCAAGCTGCTATGCAGCAAGGTACTTGAGCCAATACTTGCCCAGTTCGGACATTTCGCTATTACCTTTGGCTACCAGAATCGCGACACGATGGAACGCCAATTCACTGAGCAGGAAAAAATTGACCGCAGGCATTCGAGCACCCCTCATCACTGGGATCGGGGTACATTCGGCTATGGCGGCGAGAACACCATCTACACCCGCGTGGATATTCTGCCTTACTGCGTTGAGGACGGTGAAGTTTCTAAGGATGAGTTTGCCCGTTGGTGCATGATGAACCTCGACATCGACCTGTTTCAAATGTGGGACAGAGCAAACATCTTCTGCATAACGATCTCCCCAAAGCCACGTAGGGTCTGGCTCAAATGGGTTCCAACAGGCTCCGGTGATAACGGCGGCAACAGGATTGAGTACATGGGGCGGGACTATTGGAAAAACGTCTTCCCGGCACTGGCTATTGACCAGCGTCCCAAATTTTATCCATCCGCGACCAATGGACTGATGAGCTGGAAGTCCAGCCACAATTGATTCGCACACGTGAGATTCCCTCTATAGCGGGCGTGATCGAGCCTGTTTCTGGCTGTTGATAATTGAACATTATTGATACTCAGGATGCTGACTACGCCAATCCGACACTCATGCAATTTAGACTGACATAGCGTTGATATTGCAGCAGAAAAACCTGCTGATACTTGTCATCGCAACTTTCAACGCTGTGCGCAGTTACAGTGCAATTGATTGCACGCAGGGTGCGACCTCACATATCGTAACGGTTCATCACATTCCGGGAACGGACAACCCTTTGGCGACGTGCAACGTGTGTACGCTGAGTACACCTCCCCACTGTGATTTGGGTTTCATCCCGCCGCCAAACTGTTCCAGACTTCCGCCCAATTGCATCATATCGAACCCACTGGTTTGAGAGTCGAAGTCGTTTGGGTGTAGCTCATCGAGCAAAGCCTGATGCTTATCCCAAAATTGCTCTGGTTGCCACCAGTCAACTGCAACCTCCTGTAGGCGGGAAAGAATCTTCAAGCGCAACGGCTTGTTCTTTACAGCGCTTAAACTCTTCGGGCTGCGTAAAATCAGTTAGTGATGTGACTTCATCATAAGTTTAAGTATTTTGTAGTTGATGATGAGAAAGCGCAGACTCTGCCAGATGAGTGATGTTCTCATATAGCGGGTAAATCCAGTCGGTGCCGGAGGATAATAAGACTGCTGGTAAGGTTCTTTATTTATCATATTTATCTCCTTTTTTCTTAATCTGGAATGATAGTCCAGCCGGGTTTCATTTTTGCTTGATAGATGAATGCCTGATGCAGCAGATATTTCATCCAGTGACCTGCCAGCCCGATTTCACCGAAAGTAAGGTCGATATCGCGACCATATTCTGGATATTTATCGAAGTCTGGTACAACCGGGTAGACGGTCATGGTTGCGGCAGTGCCTTTAAAAAAACTGGCACCCGTTGAAGCGACACAAGCGGCACCCATTTCAGCCATCGATGCCGTGTGAGTCGGCTTTTCGGCACCATTTAGCATATCGCTGATACTTTTTGCGACAGCCATGGCCATTGCCGCTGAAGGCATTCCCGTTCTGGGAGCGGTTGGATTGATCGGTGTGCCATTTGCACTTTGCATGGGTTTGCTGATGAGATGGGGTGTTGCAAAAGCAATGCCGACGGCAAAGATGTTGCGGTAAGCTGGCGTTTGATAGGTTCTTGGCCAATCTTGCGCGCTCCATTCCGAATAGGGGCGCGGTGTGTAATCGGCATCTACCTTCATAAAACCGTTAGGTGCAAAGAGTTGACTGGTAATGTCTTCATCTGCCTTGTTATAGGCTTTGAGACCAACGCCTGCAAAAGGCGGAATCAGCATGGAGAAGTCAAATTCCAGTTCATGAAAACTACCATCCAGAATCTCGTAATGAATTTTGCCGGCTTCGACTTTTTTGACATGTGCGCGCGTAATCCATTCGATGCTGCGTTCAACCATTAGAGACTCGGCAAAGGTTTTTCCGTTGGTGATGTAGCCGCCCCGTTTGATATGTACCCCACCCATGCCAAAATCGCCCAATTCGAACTCATTGCTTAGCCAGACGATACGCGCCATGTTGCGAACGCCTGCTTCACGTAGTACGTGATCAACGTTATATATGTATTCAAATGCAGCACCCTGACAGGTGCACATACCGTGCCCGGTGCCAATCACTATGGTTTTTCGTTCGCCATTTTTCATGGCTACAATGATCTGTTGAAGTTTGTGATTGGCTTCAAGTGCATGGCTTGAGGTGCAAACAGAGACGGTATGGCCGTGTTCGGGCCCGAGTCCTTCAGTGGCGCCAAAGTTTAGTTTAGGTCCTGTGGCATTGATCAGGTAATCGTAACTGATCTCTTCTTTTGTGCCGATCTTGTCAGGGTGAGTGTACTCAATACTCACAAAGGAAGATGGGCTCTTGGTGTTACCTTCGGGATTGATTGATAGTGCGCGAGCCTGACGAAATTTGACTTGTGTTTTTTTGTAAACCTCAGCCAGATCAAAAGTAACCTGGTCTTCAGTCATTTGTCCTACGCCAACCCAAATATTGGAAGGAATCCAATTCCATTTTGCATTAGGCGAAATAACGATAATCTCATGTTTTTTATCGAGTAGTCTCGTTAAGTGACGCGCTGCAGTGTGCCCCGCAACGCCCGCGCCTAAAATTACGATTCGTGCCATTTTTTCCTCGCATCAGTGGGTTAGTATGATTTTTATAAAATACACAGTGGCGCGGAAAGTAATTGACATGCTCAAACGCCGCTATAATATTATTATATAATTAAAATATAATTTTGCATATTACAGTCCATCAATAATAATGAAATTGATAGTCACTTTATTAAGGATGTTCTACTATGCGCGCAGTTATTTTTCGGGCAACAGGCGCCAAAAAGTAGATTATCGGTACCGCAATTGGATAGGCGATTAAAAACGAGTGCATCCAGCGTGACAAAAAATCGGCAGGTATGCCGATATTTGCCAGGGTAATTACGCACGTCATCAGGAAAACCATCATTGCTCCCATAACAATGGAGAAAATAAAATGGAATATGTTTTTGGGGAGTTTTTTCATGGCGAAATGCGGTGAATAATTAACATATAAATTCCAGAAAAATAATCCCGCGTTTATATTTTGGCTTTAATTTGTTTATCTGTCAGCTTGCGCCTGGTCGCTAAACTGATTGCGCCCGCCTCCAGGATGGCCGTAACCATGACACCAACCAGCGTTGGCAATACGGCGATACGCGTCAATGCTGTCCACACAATGTGTTTCATGCTGGCTTCGTGCGCGGCTTGGCTAACCAACCATGCCAGTAGAATTAGTACTGCCGTGATGGTATATCCTAGCAACAACCATCTGCCGTGAGTGAACGCTAGTCGCCAATGCGCGGCAACAAACTTGCTAGTCACTTTCCGGCTGTGCAGGTATAGATATGCAATGAGCGCACCAGAGCTTAGTAGCGGGATCAGTAAACCCGACATCCCGATATTCAGCGCAATAACGGCAGGAGCCATCAATAAATTGAATGCAAATAATCCTGCGATTAATAGATTGTGGGGGAATTGCGCTTGTTTAACCTCGGTGTCACTCACGTCGGGTTGCATATTGTTCGTCCTTTAGTTCAACTTTATAGTGTGCGCTTGATACTCACTGCACCGCGTATTTGTCCCACACTATAACCGGTTGCTTTGTCATGCGGATATTCTTCATGCAAGCGAACTTTTACATTGTCAGATATTTGTTCGGCTGTTCCATGGCAGGCAACGCAACCAGCTTGTAAGGGAATGGCCTTGATAAAGCGGAAGGATTTACCAGCCGGTTCTTGTACAATTTCTGCTATTTCCAGGGTTTCCGGTTTTTCTCCCTTGGCAGCGCGAATGTCAAATTCTTGCAGTGCCTTTTGTTCCCATGCGTCCGGCGTGCCCAGTAAAGGATTGCGTGTTTTTAGGGTGACGCGAGTCAGTTTCCAACCTGTTTGACGCGAAATATCGCTGGACATTTGTGGTGCGATATCTTTACAGACTTTGATGGCTGATTCAGGACCGCCTTCGCTAACGGCTTTTTGGTTAACCGCACCAAGTTGTTTCAAAAATGGCATGGCGACAGCGCGGCTTTCATCCTGGTATTTGCTAATGTCTTCGGCGTAGCTTGTGGATGTCATCAGGATGAGCGATGCAAATAAGGCAAGTTTCTTGTTCATAGTATTCCTTAAAAAAGCCCGATAAAACTTATCGGGCTGAAGGGTGGGAGGAGCTTTATCGTTATTTTTTAAGGCTACAAGTGTTAATGCCCAGTAAAATATAAGCGGGACAAAAACCGAAAATTCCTGTTAATAAGGGAACAGCACCTATCCAGCCCCATGCGCCTATCGTGCCGGTTGAGGTGAGTGCAATTAAAATCAGACCTACGATGACACGAAGTACGCGATCAATACCACCTGAGTTACATTTCATTTTGAGCCCCTTTGTCGATGAGATGATGCATTGTAGAAGCAGCTTACCTTGATGTCTGTGCTAAATGTCACACAGCCATCACTATTTTTAAAAAAATGTTGTCATGATTAACCCCCTCTTCATTGGTTATATAAAAACCGTTCTGAATTGCGAATACGGGGGGTGGATCTATTGTGCAGGTGTGATTTTTATCTATCCTGAGGATGATATATATGGCGGATGCTGTAAGCCATTTAACGGGATACTCCCTCAATGTTAGCTGCTCCGTGAATAATGTTAGCTGCTCCATAAGCAATGTCAACGGCTTGCAACACGTCAGCAATTAGTCGATACAGTATGCTGATTGCTTGACATTCCCTGCAGAGTGCTACAAATTGTCAGCTGGCTAAGCGTTCTGTATAGTGAAGCGGGGGAATACGAGCAAGGCACTTAGCCCTTTTTTTGCTTATGCCTGGATTTAAAATCTGGAATTCCTAAATGTCTAAATGTCTAAATTTTAGTTTTTAATTTAAAATTACTGTAATATTGGTCTTGCCGGCGCAATAAATATTGACAACTATGCTGAGCAGTTGTTATGAACCCCATTGATTTCAGGTTTTAGTCAGGCGTAACTTGTCTGGTTTTTCGGGGGTGCTTTTATTGTGTGGTCGATAAGCGCTACCTGAAATACATGTGCATCTCTAAAATTTATGGATGCATGACTAGTGGCCTGCATACATTATTTCAATCGTTTTAAAAAGGATAATCACCATGAGAATGACTCAAATGCTGTCTTTTGTTGCTGCCTTATGCTTTGTACTCCCTGCCGTTGCGGTGGAAGATCTTCCGCAACATATTCCTGGCGGAACGATGATAGATGCAATTAAAACTAAAGCGCTTCAGGATCAAGGCGGACTGGTTGTTGATGCCCGTGTTCCTGCAGAATATGCTGAAAAACATATCAAGGGCGCTGTGAATATTCTTTATAAAGAAACATATCCCAAAGAGTCCAAAGTTTCACCCGATGACAAGTTCGATGTCGCCAAGCTTCCTGCCGATAAGGCCAAGACGATTGTTTTCCACTGCAATGGTAATCCTTGCTGGAAGGGTTACAAAGGTGCTGCGGCTGCAATCAAGGCGGGCTACAAGCATATTTACTGGTTTCGCGACGGCATGCCCGCCTGGGAATCAGCGAAACTCCCTACGGAATAAGTTAACTCAAATATTTATATATTTTTAATGGTTGCGAAAGTTGCTGCTAGAGATTACAAGTTGGTTTTTGGCATAACCTAAGGGTTAAAGACGACAACTTTCGCTGCTATTGATGCCTCTGGTTCAATGGGCAGGCATATGCCTTGAATTTCTTGATTCTCTGGAGAATTTAGTGATAAGAACGCTAAAAGCAAAAGTGCTGTTTTCTGGAGCAATAGGGTTTCTGATTGTAACAGTGTTGGGTTGCGTGGGTACCTACGGTATCTACACATCTACAAAATCACTCGAATCCGTTTATGAGGGGCGCGTCACGCCCATGTTACGCATCCAGAATATGGATCGAGAATTAAAAGAAATCCGTTTTCGTATGGCTGGCGTCTTGCTGGATCAATTGCCTACTGTTGGCTCCCGGAATCATCTCAAAACGGCTCGCAAGGATATTGCGGATCACTGGACTGCATTTAAGGCGGAAACAAATACAGACGATGAGGCAACTCGTCAAATTATCACAAAGATTGATTCGTCCATGACAACGCTGCCGGCATTGCTGGATAAACTGGAAGCAGCTTATGAACAAGATGATAAGGGCACGATCCGTTCTTTGCTCGAAGAAGACTGGCCTGTCGTTCATGCCAAACTCATTAAGCCTTTAACTGAACTGCTACCTGTCCAGCTAAACGGGGTAAAACAGACCTATGAAACCAGTCAGCGCACTGGCATATGGCTGATTTCCGTTAGCGCAGCGATTGGCTTGCTGAGTATGATGCTCATGATTGCTCTGGTCATCATCGCCATTCGCTCTATTATCCGACCCCTAGTCCAAATACAATCCATAATCAGCGAAGTGGAACGAACGGGTGACTACAGTAAAAAGGTGGACTACCAATCTACCGATGAAGTGGGTCAAACCGCTTTGGCGTTTAATAATATGATGGATTATTTGCAATCTACGCTGGCTAATACCAATGCTGTTATGGAAGCCGTTGCATCTGGTGACTTCAGCAAACGCGTCAATGTGGATGTGCCGGGTGATTTAGCATATCTGAAACACAATGTTAATGCCTCTATCGAAAAACTCGCTGTTACCATGATAGCCTTAACGGATGTGATGGAAGCCCTGCGTGCGGGAGACTTCACTAAGCGTGTAGATGACCAGGTAAAAGGCGAATTCAAATCTGTTGTGGATCAAGCCATGCAAGCCATGCAAATTATGCTGGGTGATATCGAGAGTGTAATGAACGATGTCGCCCACGGTAATCTGACCAGACGTGTCAAGGCTGAAGGTCAGGGTGAATTATTAACCCTTAAAAACAACATAAATACCTCTATTGATGGACTCAGTCGCTCCTTCAAAATCATTAACGACAACACCCGTCAGGTTGCGACTGCGGCTAATCAGAGCAGTTCGGCTATTGGTCAAATCAGTGATGGCGCACAAAACCAGATGCATGCCATCAATCAAGTTGCCAGTGCCATACGTCAAACGGCGGCATCCGTTGCCGATGTGAGCGGCAATACCGAAGTGGCGAGTCGTAAATCACTTGAATCGGTGAGTATTATTCGTGACGGTCAGCATAAGATGGAACGCATGATTGAGGTTGTGAATAGTATCGCTGCGAATTCTGTGAAAATTCACAAGATAACCGATGTTATTGAAGCGATAGCCAATAAAACCAATTTGCTCAGTTTGAATGCGGCTATCGAGGCGGCGCGAGCCGGTGAGCATGGTCGGGGTTTTGCCGTGGTGGCCGAAGAAGTGGGTAAACTGGCAGCCAATTCGGCGTCGAGTACTCAGGAAATTGCGGTTTTGGTGCAGCAGGCGGTGATGGATGCGAATCGTGCCGTGGAAACGGTTAGGGAGGTTGCGCTGGATATGTCTCACATTGAGTCGGGTTCGGTTGAAACCAACAGCATGATGCAGCGTATTTCAGCGGCTTTGGAACAGCAAAGTGCTGCGATACATGAAATCAATGCCAGCGTGACCAACTTGAATCAGATAGGTCAGAGCAATGCTTCAGCTTCGGAAGAAATTACGGCAACCGTGCTGGAGTTGGCCAAGATTGCTGACAGTACCCGGCGTGAAGTTGAGAAGTTCAAAGTATAAAGGCGAATTGTGGAATATAAAGGTTCGCGTATCGATTTCGATTTTCAAAGTTCGATTCGAAATGAGTAAACTGTATTTAATGAAAGCGAGCAAGGCATGAGCAATGATTTCATGGAAGGTATTTGGTCGCAGTTTGCGGTCGAGTCTGAAGAACATTTGGAAGTAATGGAACAAATACTCGTTGCTGCCGAGCGTGCACCTGTCGGCGCAGATGAAGTCGCTCGCCTGTTTCGATCGTTCCATTCGGTAAAAGGCTTATGTAAAGCACTGGATTTACTGTCGATGGAGAAGTTGGCGCATCGGGCTGAAGATTTGCTCGGCCTCATACGAGATGGATCCGCCATCCTCGATATACATGCAGCATCGCTATTGCTTGAAGCGGTAGACGGGTTAAAAATGTTGCATGTGAAAGCAGTGGTAGAACGCGCTGACGGGATCGCCTCTCCGGAATTATTGGCAAGACTGGCTGATGCTTTTCTTGCCTCTGGCGGAAAACCCTATGGCGATGTTGCCAGCGTTCCGCCTTTGGCGGTAGATATTCCTGCCGTTGAAGAAATCTGCGACACGGGTATCTCGTTGCATGAAGATCCCGATATGTTCGAGTTTTTCATGGATTTAGTTCGTGAAAACATGGCGGCGTTAACGGTTTTGATCTGGTCTGACTCCGATGTAGACCTCAATAGCGCTGAACTACATGGAAATATGTTGAGTGCGGTTGAAACCATCGCGCATGCTTCAGATGCTATGGGTTTTATACGAATAAAAGACGTGATGGACGTCATTGTGGATGAAATGTCCCGTGAGGGTGATGCGCCTTTGCAAAACAGACGCATAGTGGCTCATCTGCTGGAATATCTGGAACTGATGCGTTTTATTGAAAAAGAATCTGGAAAACGTGCGGCAGAGAGTGTTTTAGCAGATTATTTAATCGTGCCGATGCGTGTAAAGTTTGTAACATTGTTTAAAAAACTCAATGGAGATATTGAGGCGATTAGTGCGGTATCAGATCGTCGTGAGGGAAAAGTCAAAGTGGTAGATGAAGCGCTGGCGGAGGCGCTTAGTCGTGATTTATCAGAAGCCAAGCTGTATCTGACCTTGTTGCTTCCAGATGCAAATAGCGATTTATTGCTGTTGCTGGAAGATGTTTATGGCCGGGCTGCGCGTGGTGAATTGAGTATTTGCCGTGAAATTGTTGCGATGACTCGCGAGGTGTTGTCGTTGGTGGAGTCCTGTTACGACGCGTCCGTTAGCGGTATCGCTTTGAATCGTGAGGAAGATGAGAAAAATCATGCTGCATTAGGTGAGCGTATTCGCAGCTATGTTTGGACGCATGAGTCGGGTGGGTCGGAAAAGCACCCCGTTGAAGAAATGCGGGATTTAGTTGCAAAACTGAAAATTAATGCCGATTTGGCTGAAATTTTATCGCCTGAAAATGTGAGAGATTTGCTAGCCGCAGTCAAGGAGGGCTGGCATGTTTATGAAGTGTCTGCGCATCTTGAGTCTTCTGAAGAAGTGGCGACAGATTTTTTGGGTTGGGTCGATAAGTGCGGCAAGGTCATTACGAATCGATCAGAATTTATTGACGGAAATAGCTGGTATGAAATGTTGCTGGTGTCGGCACTCAATCGTCAACAGGTTGAGTCAGCCTTGCTCGCAATCAATCCATCGGGTGATCTGATTAAACTGGCGCCTTATAGTGACGATGCAGATATTGCGCAAATAGCATCGGCTGTGTCTTCGGGTCAGGTTGCACTCTTGCCCAGTATCACTTCCTCTGCTACGTCTGCTTCGGGTAGTGCAACATTGGGTGCGGCCGTTGCCGCATCGGCAAGTTCCGGGGTTATTCGCGTGGCAGGCGAGACGCTGGATAGTTTTATGAATCAAATCGGTGAAATGGTGCTGGTTCGTGCCCAATTAAATTATGCGATTAATAATGACAAGGCAAAACAGGCTTTAATATCACTCAAGGGAATTGTGAGTGTCCAGAATGCAATGACAGGACGGCGTGAGTCAGATCATTTGATAGCTGACGTGTGTGAAATGTTTGAGGCGCAGGCGCGTAAACTCGCGGAAGTGGATGCGCTGATACAAAGTGCCTTATTGAGATTGCAGGATAGTGCAATGGCGTTACGCGTTGTCCCCATGGAAACGGTATTTAAACGCTTTCCTCGTCTGGTGCGTGATTTGGCTCAGTCGCAAGGAAAGAACATCCGTTTGGAACAGTTGGGGCAGGAAGTCAAGATCGATAAGGCGATGGTCGAGGTGTTATCAGATCCGCTAATGCACATGGTACGCAACAGCGCAGATCATGGTATCGAATCCCCTGAAGCACGCAAGGCTGCGGGTAAGCCGGTTGAAGCGCAAATTGTCATTAATGCACTGCAACAGGGAAGTCGAATTCTGGTTCAGGTTAGTGATGACGGTCGCGGCATAGATACCGAAAAGGTGAGAAAAAAAGCGGTGGAACGCGGTCTGATCAAAGAGGAAGAAAGTCGCCATCTAAGTTCGGATGATATTTATAACTTTCTATTCCTGCCCGGTTTTTCAACCGCTGAAAAGGTGACCGAAACCTCCGGCCGCGGTGTTGGTATGGATGTCGTGCGCAACAACGTGATGCGACTGGGCGGATCGATACATATCAAGTCTGAGTTGGGTCGAGGTTCTACGTTTACCATGGAAATGCCGCTCTCTGCTGCCGTACAGGAAGTGATGCTGATTAGTGTTGCAGGCCAGACGCTGGCATTGCCTGGTCGATATGTCAATGAGGTTGTAGAAATCGAGCAGGATTCGATTCAGTCTGTTAAGGGACGGCAGGCGGTTTTGTTGCGGGGGACTTTTCTTCCTTTGGTGTATATGGGAGATTTACTCGGATTTCCTCGTATGGATACCTCTGTATCGCGTTATCGCACCGCGGTTGTCATTTCCAACGGACAACAGATGATCGGTGTAGAGGTTGATAAAATGATTGGGCGTCGCGAATTGTTTGTTAAGGATATTCATCATCGACTTGCCGCTTTGCCAGGTGTGGGTGGGGCTTCTATTCTAGGGGATGGGAAAGTCGTGTTAATTCTGGATGGAGAGGCGTTGTTACATCTTGCCGAACATGTGGCGCCACGTCATCATAATCTCGTCGTAAAAGCGGATTTGGAGTTGGTATGAGGCAGTATTTGCAAGTTCATGTCGGCCCTTATCAGTTGCTGCTTGATGCTCAAGGAATACATGAAATACTCGAATTATCGGGGCAAGGGGAAGTGTCCGGGTATCGGGATTGGCGAGGGAAGTTATTGGTGCCGATGAATTCGCGTAGATTGCTGGGGTTAAAAAAGGATATATTTCCTGCTGTTTATGCCGGGGTGGTTTATAGTTTTAGCGACGACAGTGAGCCTGTGATGTTCGAATTTGACCGGGTCGAACGGTTACGGCAAGTCGAAGAGAACGATTTATCCACCCTGCCGTTTATTCCTAAGTTTGCTGCACAACTTTTTGATCTTGTTTATTCAGACGCGACGTTGGGTGTGCAGTTATACCATTTGCGCAGACCCCTGGAGTTAGATTCCTTACAGCTTATACTCGATACTCAGTTGGAATGACGACACCTGGCGCTTAACTTGCATTCAGGCTGGCGCTAAATTCACTTTCTGACTTTTCAAATAGCCGCATACCGGACACCTCGCACACGTAAAACAAGTGCGGCACGCTCCCTGTCTATATATTCAGGTCAATAAGAGGGGTTTTATCCTCTTGTTCCGTCGATTAGTATCAGGTGCCCAGGCGGATAATCGCGACCAATTGTTTCTGTTAGACGTGTGGTTATGGCTGAAGAAAGCGATATGGAGAAAACGGAAGAGGCCTCCCTCTCACGTCTTGAAAAGGCGAGAGAGGAAGGGGATATTCCGCGTTCGAAAGAATTGGCGACGTGCACGGTGTTGTTGGCAGCAGGAATGGGTATTTGGATATTGGGTGGCGGTTTTAGTATTGCCCTAAAAAAAGTATTTACCAGTTCATTTATGTTTGAACGTAATATTGCCTTCGATCCTTCCTTAATGCTGGTTAAAATGATTAGTCAGGCTACGGAAGTCCTGTGGGTCTTCGCGCCTTTGGCTGTTATTTTCTTTGTCGTTGCCATTGCATCGCCTATTTTGGTGGGGGGATGGTCCTTAAATCAAAATGCACTGATGCCAAAATTTAGCCGGTTAAATCCGATTAGCGGGATGAGTAATATCATTTCGATAAATTCTCTGGTTGAACTGGTCAAAGCGATTTTGAAGTCTGTGCTGGTTGGGACGGTGGCTTACTTTGTTATCACGCATGATTTCTCAACATTCTTGACCCTGTTGATGACCCCGTTGGACATAGGCATTGTTAAAGTTCTGGATTTATTGATAAAAGCTTTTCTTATTACTGTATCAAGTTTGATTCTAATTGCGGTGATAGATGTGATTTATCAACTGAAACACTATTCAGATAAGATGAAAATGTCTAAATACGACCTGCGTCAGGAGTCGAAAGAGTCAAATGGTAATCCTGAAATTAAAGCACAAATTCGTCGTCAGCAGCGTGAAATGGCTCGCCGTCGAATGATGTCAGATATTCCAAAAGCGGATGTCATTATCACCAACCCTACCCATTACGCTGTTGCAATTCAATATGCCGAGACGGGTATGACTGCCCCGAAAATTTTAGCAAAGGGTGCGGATGAAATTGCCCTGAAAATTCGTGAGATAGGTAAGGAGAATAAAGTTCTGGTCGTAGAATCGCCTAAACTCGCACGTGCCTTATTTGCAAATAGCGAAATCGGTGAAGAAATTCCTGCTGCACTTTATGTTGCCGTTGCTGAGGTATTGGCATTTGTCTATCAGTTGCGTAGTTATAATACGCATGGCGGCGTATATCCTGATGAGCTAGGCCCTATCGGGGTGCCTGATTATCTTGACCCCTTGCATCCGAGTTATGCGCTAGGGGGTAAATGATGCCAACGATAACCCTACCCGCATGGCTTACGGGCATGAATGGCAAGTCCTTAGCGGGGCCTATCATCATTATAGCTTTGCTGTCGATGATGATACTGCCACTGCCTGCGATGGCTTTGGATGTCTTTTTTACCTTTAATATCGCCTTGTCTATTCTGGTTTTGCTCATCGGTCTGCAAACCGCTAAGCCACTTGATTTCCTGGCATTTCCGACTGTCTTGCTGGTGACCACGATGTTGCGACTGTCTCTCAATGTCGCATCGACCCGTATCGTTTTAACCGAAGGTCACACAGGTCCTGATGCGGCAGGTAAGGTGATAGAAGCATTCGGACACTTTTTGATAGGGGGGAACTATACGGTCGGCATCGTCGTTTTCATTATTCTGACTATCATTAATTTTACGGTCGTGACCAAAGGTGCGGGTCGTATTGCTGAAGTAGGTGCACGGTTTGCACTTGATGCCATGCCGGGTAAACAAATGGCAATCGATGCGGATTTGAATGCGGGCTTGATCGGTGATGATGTCGCTAAGCGCAGGCGGGCGGAAGTCGGTCAGGAAGCTGAATTTTATGGCGCGATGGATGGTGCCAGTAAATATGTGCGGGGGGATGCGGTAGCCGGTATTTTAGTTATTGTTATCAATATTGTAGGCGGATTGATTGTGGGTATTGTTCAGCATGATCTGGCTTTTGCTGATGCGGTAAAAAATTACACTTTGCTGGCCATCGGTGATGGTCTCGTCGCCCAAATCCCTTCCATCATCATTTCGATTGCAGCCGGTGTCGTCGTGTCGCGTGTGGCGAATGAGCAGGATGTGGGTACGCAATTAACGAATCAATTATTTACCAATGCTAAGGCCTTAAATATTACCGCTATGATTAGTGGTGGTATTGGTATTATTCCGGGCATGCCGCATTTTGCTTTTTTGGGCATCGCGGCGGTTCTGGGTGGAATTGCTTATTTGCTTAAAGTGACCCGGGTGCAAGAAGCCAAAGCCGACGAGGTCCCCGCCGAGAAAGCCGAGAATCCGGAGGCAAGCTGGGATGATGTGGTTCCGGTTGAAATGATAGGTCTGGAGGTGGGTATTGGACTGGTCTCTCTGGTGGATCTCGTGCAAGGAGGCGATCTTATTAAACGGATTAAAAGTCTGCGCAAGAAATTTGCTCAGGATGTTGGTTTTCTTCCCGTACCTGTGCATATTCGAGATAACCTGGATCTTAATGCAAATCGATATAGTATTAAAATTAAAGGGGCTGAGGTGGCTTCCGGTGAGGCGCATAGTGCGCAATTTTTAGCGATAGATTCCGGTACGGTGACGGGTATTCTCAATGGGGTTCCGACCGTAGATCCGGCTTTTGGCTTGCCGGCTGTATGGATCAATTCAGATACGCGTGATCAAGCTCAGGGTATGGGTTATACCGTTGTGGATGCAAGTACGGTTATTGCAACGCATCTCAATCATATTATTTCTATTCATGCCGCTGAGTTCCTCGGGCGACAAGAGGTGCAACAATTATTAGATCGTTTGAGTGTAGACTCACCTAAGCTTGTTGAAGAAGTTGTTCCCAAGGTGCTTTCCCTGGCAGCAGTGCAAAAAGTATTGCAAAACCTGTTAGCGGAGGCCGTACATATTCGCGATATGAGAACAATTATGGAAGCCTTGTCCGAATTTGCCGTCTATACCCAAGACGCCAATGAGCTTACCGTTCAAGTGCGTATCAAGTTAGGACGGGTTATTGCTCAGCAGCTTTATCCTGAAGGAAATCAAATTCCCGTCGTTGCGCTGGAAAATCAACTAGAAACCCTGCTTATGACCGTTGTCCAGTCGGGTGGTGATGGAAGTGCGATAGAACCAGGTCTTGCTGAAACCTTGGTTCGTTTAACTGAAAGAGCAGTTAAACAACAGGAAGCAAATGGAATGACGGCAATACTATTAGTACCCGGAAGATTGCGCGCCATTTTATCAAAATTTCTAAGAAGAACGATGCCGAGCTTGCACGTTTTATCGCATGATGAATTACCCAGTTCTAAGACTGTGCGTATCGTCAATATAATTGGAGGTCAATGATGGCTGTTAAAAGATTTTTTGCGACAACATCACGCGAGGCATTATCTATGGTGCGTAGCGAGTTGGGGCCGGATGCAACCATTATTTCTAATCGTAGTGTTGATGGTTGGAATGAGATTCTGGCTATGGGTAGTGATGACATGGAGAGTCTCATTGCTGAAAAAGATGTACCCTTTGAAACCGTCGGTCAAACGCCTCCGGGCGTAGCTATGCCGAATAAAGTTGTGCTTAATAAAGTGCCCCCAGTTGTTCAAAAACTAAAGGATGAAGGAGTGGGCGTGGCAGCGCCTACGTTTAGAGCCGCCGCTGAACTACCTGATATCAAAGCCGTGATTAGTGAAATCCGCCAGATGCGCGATAAGTTCGAGGCGCAACTTGATGTGATTACAACAGCAACCAAGCCACAGCCTGAATCGCAGAAGAAGGCGCTGTTTAAAGCGATGCGAGCAGTAAACTTTAGTGTGGATTTTTCACGTCAGATACTCGAAAAATTAGCAAATAATTTATCCTATGAGGACGCAATGAAATGGGTGAGAAGTGTTGTTTCTCATAACCTGATTTCTATGACTAATGAGTCTGCCCTGATATATGAAGGGGGTATTTTTGCGCTAGTAGGGCCAACAGGGGTGGGTAAAACGACGACACTTGCTAAATTGGCAGCGCGTATCGTAATGAAAAATGGTGCGCTTCCCCTTGCGCTGATAACCACCGATGCCTATCGTATAGGCGGGTATGAGCAGTTGCGAATTTACGGAAAAATACTCGGAGTCACCGTTGTCTCTGTTAAAGATGCGGCAGATCTTAAACTCGCATTAGCGCAATTTAAAAATAAACACACCATACTTATCGATACGATGGGGGTGGGGCAGCGCGACAAGATGGTTGAAGCTCAACTTGCTATGCTTAACTATCCAAATAGTAAAATTAAGAAAATATTATGTTTTAATGCAACGAACACCATTGAAACCTTAAATGATGTTGCTAATTCTTATCTGCGTTATGGTTTGGATGGGTGCATCATCACCAAAATTGATGAGGCAGTCACTCTGGGTGGCGTTTTGGATGTGGTTATTCAGAAGAAACTTCGTGTTTTATATGTCACTAATGGGCAAAGAGTACCAGAGGATATTCAGTTAGTTGATACAGATGTGCTTGTTAACAGTGCTTTTGTTGATAACACGCAAGTTGCAAATAGACCGGAGCATACGCATGAGGACACGCCTTTTGTCCTCAATACCAATGGCTTAACTAAAATGGCGGCTGCGATCAGTCATGTCTAATTACAATAATGATCAAGCATCCGGTTTACGCAGGCTGATGACCAAGCCTGAGGGGCGGATTATCTCCATGCTTTGTGCTTCTAGTCTGGATATTCATACAAAAATAGTTAGCAATCTTGCCTCAGCCTTTACGCGTAAAGGGGTGGAGTTATTGCTTGTACATGCAGGTTCTCATCAAAGTGATGTCTATCGAAAGTTTGATTTGCACAATAAGTTATCAATTATGGGGCAAGTTTCAGCTAATCGTTCCATTGATGAGGCGGTGGTAAAAACAGATGCGCACTGTTCAGTCGCTAAGCTTTTACCCGGTGATAAATCGATAGAGCATTTTAATGATATTGCTGTTTTGGAGTTAAGTACGCATTTTTCAAGATTATGTTCTTGTTATCAGGTTGCGTTAGTGGATGTTATATTGTCTGATGTTGGCAAGTTGCCGATAGAACCTTTCGGTTCAGGAGAAATTGTAATCTACCTGGATAAAAATCCTGAATCAATTAAAGTCGCTTATTCAATGATTAAAATCATGTGTAATCAATTGGGTACGCGAAATTTTGGTATATTGATGTTTGATATGAATCAATCGACTGCTAAAACGGTATTCAGGAATTTATCACATGTTGCAAGGAACAATTTACATGTGGAGCTTGAGCTGGTTGGTTATTTGGGGGTTGAGACTCAATTAGGTCTGGTCTCTCAGTTTGGGGATGGAGCGATGGATAATTTTCCTATCGTGTCTGATACAGTGAAGCGAGAAGCTAATTTAGTCAATAATGAGACGAGAAATTCCAACTTTGTTTCGAGTCTGAGTGGTATGAATCATTCCCGGTTGTTAGAAGCATGAGTATGTATAACCCATCGGGCAGGATTTGTAATACAGATAATCTGCTGCGTGAAAATTCAGAACTAGTTAAAAAAATTGCCTATCAGTTTAAATCTAAGTTGCCCGCGAGTGTTGAAGTGGATGATTTGATTCAAGCAGGTATGATAGGTTTGCTTGATGCGATTGGTAAATTTGAGACCACCCATGGAGCACAATTTCATACCTATGCCTCGCAGCGCATACAAGGAGCTATCTTAGATGAGCTTAGGAATTCAGATTGGTTGCCGCGTGGTATGAGGAAAACCATGCGTGATATTGAAAAGGCAATCCAAGTGTTGGAGCAAAAATTAGGCTATCCCCCAAATGAAGCGGCTGTTGCAAAAAAACTTAATATGAGTATTGCTGAATACCAAAAAGTACTGGGTGATTGCAGTGGGCACAATCTAGTGTATTTCGAAGATTTTCATGCTGAGGAAGATAGTGAGCATTTTCTTGATCGGCACGTACAAAGTAATAAGGGCGATGCGTTGCAAGCTTTGCTGTCTAAAGGTTTTAAAAAGGCTTTGATTGATTCCATTACTGCTTTGCCAGAACGTGAGATGACCTTGATGGGTTTGTACTATGAGCAAAACCTCAATCTTAAAGAAATTGGCCTGGTTATGGATTTGTCAGAGTCCCGCATCTCGCAAATTCATACACAAGCCGTTGCGAGGTTGCGAGCATCACTGAGAAATAAGTTTTGGACAGAACCTGAATGAAAGGGGTAACTTAAGTTGCCCCTACATAAAGACTATCAGCTAGGGGAGGGTTCTTGACCCTGCTTTTTGTAATAGGGTTCCATAATGGTTTTAAGCGTGCTAATCACAATGGATAAATAGTCTGTATTTTTTGTTTCGATGACGCCATTGATAACTTGAATATTGACACTATAAATGGATTTCAACATCGTGCGATGTTGTGAGTTGAGGCGTTCATTGAGATTTTCTTGTATCCATTGCAGTCCGTCGCGAACTTCAATTAGTTTTGCATGGGTTGCGACCGGATTGTGCATACCTGCTTGTATTTGATTTAGAACCATAATTGCCGATTCAAACCATTGTTTTTCAAAATCAGCGCCACCTACATTATTCTGTACATTGATATAAGCATTTAGCTTTTTTCCTGAAAACATTTTGATGCCCCTGAATTTGAGATTGTGGAATTTGAGTATAGGGGTAAATTATTTTAGCCTATCTCAAGAGTAAGCGGGTAAAAGTGGCGTATTTGATGGATGTGGCATGCGGGAGTGTGTTGTAGTATGAATCGCATTTTTTCTGCTCTTAAGGCGTAGTTGTGTTTCAAGCAGTATTTTTTGTGGGATTAAATTTTAAAGAGAGGGGTTAAAAGCTCATTTGCGTGAGAAAATATTTCCTTAGATAACTGAACTTTAAGGAATATTGCTTACTTCTTGTTTGAAGTTCCTTGTGTATTCTGTTTAATGTCACAATTAAACAAAACGTTATTAATCGCGATTTTACAGCAGCGAATGATAGTGTCTACTTTAAATAATAAGCAACAGTATTTTGTTGTGCATGGGATGTGTTATGTCTAGACTTGATGTTAATAGTGTGCTGGGTTTGTCGATTGCGTTATCCTGCGTGTTCGCGGGAATAGTCCTGGAAGGAGGGACGGCGCAATCCCTGCTTCAGTTGACTGCTTTTATTATGGTATTTGGTGGCACGATCGGTGCTGTAATGTTGCAAACGCCAATTAAAACATTTTATTCTGGCATTAAGATGCTCTCCTGGGTATTTTTTCCGCCTCAATATGCCAGTGATGATTTGGTTGAAAAAATTTCAAGTTGGGGATTAACGGCGTATAGAGAAGGTATATTGAAGCTCGATTCACAGTCGTATGATATTGATATTCCCTTTATGCGTAAAGGGCTTGAGTTGTTAATTGACGGCGCTAATGCTGAAAAAATTAAAGAAGTTCTTGAGGTAGATATCAATGCGTTTGAACAATATAATCGTCAAGCGATTCGTATATGGGATGCTGCAGCTGGTTATGCGCCTACGTTGGGTATCGTCGGTGCTGTGGTTGGTTTGATTCATGTTATGGAAAATTTGTCCGACCCGAGTAAATTGGGCAGTGGGATTGCAGTTGCATTTGTTTCTACACTTTATGGTGTGGGACTTGCGAATTTGTTCTTTTTACCTGTATATAACAAATTGCAAACCATTATCCATCACCATATTGTCTGGCGGGAAATGTTGGTGGATGGATTGATGTCTATCGCCAATCGCGAGAGTCCAAGAAGTATAGAAGATAAACTAAACGGTTACATACCCTAACGCTATATGGCTCGCTCTAAATATAATGAAGAAATTGTCATTGCGGATCGTAGCCGTTGGTTGCTTTCATATGCCGATTTAATCACCCTGTTATTCGCATTTTTTGTGGTTCTTTATAGCACTTCTGAACGTGATTCGGGTAAGTTGCATAGTTTTGGTTCTTCGCTAAATGTTGCATTTAATAACGCTGTTCCTAATAGTGGTGGCGTCATTGTCAATGAAAAAATCAAACATGAGATCGTTGATAAAATCCAACGTGATTCTGTCTTTAGCGAAAAAATGAGTAACATTGCTCATAAAATTAACGTGGCGATGTCAGCTTTGATGAAAAATGGTGAAGTTCGCGTGACTCAAACTGCGAGGGGGATCGCAGTGGAAATCAATGCAAGCTTACTATTTTCACCCGGGGATGCCAAGTTGACGCCAGAGTCGATTAAAGTGCTGGTCGCCGTTGCGCAAATTCTTAAAGAGGATGATCACGATGTTCAGGTTGAGGGGCATACCGATAATATGCCTATCAATACCGCTTTGTTTCAGACAAACTGGGAATTATCTGCAGCACGTTCCAGTAGGGTGGTTAGGTTGTTTGTGGAGCAGGGTGTTGCACCTGAACGCCTGGTTGCCGCAGGCTATGGTGAATATCAACCGGCAGAAAGTAATGACACAGCGGAAGGCAGGGCAAGAAATCGGCGCGTTATAGTGACATTGCTTACTGCATCGAACACGCTGAAAAAGACCATACAGGAAAAGTAATCTTGTATTTTGATCTGATATTCAATCCCAGAGATGGTTTATATTCAATTATTTAGAGGTTATTATGAGTTATAAGATTCGATTAGCGGCTCTGCTCTGCGCCATTGTTTTTTCTGTTTTGGGCTGTTCTGAAAAACAACCGTCTTCCCGTCAGGATGCGGCTCGTGTATTAGGAAAAGTTGTTAAAGTTGCAGTGTCTCCCGCATCGCCTCCTATGCTATTTGAGGTTAACGGGAAAATAAGCGGTGTTGATATGGAAATTTTTGAAGGCTATTGTAAATCCAGGGGATGTACGCTCGAGGTTACCGCTTACGATTGGCAAGGTATGCTGGGAGCCGTTTCAAGTGGGCAGGCTGATGTCGCCTACTCTGGAATTTCAATTACCGATAAGCGCAAGCAGGCAATGGATTTCTCGCAACCTTATTTTGATAACTCGTGGCATTTGGTAAGTCTTAAAAGCCGTAATATTCAAATATCAGATCTTGATCAGTTGAAAAAATATTCAATCGGTTATCCTCGTGGTATGGCTTATAACGATTTGATCAAGAATGTACTGGAGCCTAAAGGATATTACCTGCTTAGCCAGGTGAAACTCTATCCAACCTATAGTGAAGTGACGGCAGATTTACAAAATGGCAACCTTGATCTGGCCTTTATCGAAGAGCCTGTTTTAGCAGATTTTTTGTATAAGAAAAAGCTTCCCGTTCAAAGTAGTTATGTCTTTAGCGGACAGGACAAACTTGGTTTCGCTTTTGCCAAAGGTACGACTCGACGCGATGATTTTGATAAATACTTGACTGAACTCGGACCTGAAAAAATCAAGGCAATCGTAGAGCGATGGATGAAGTAATTAATTCCTTATGAATTTTTTCGATATTATTGGCTTGTTGGCAGTAGGAGTAGGGCAAACCCTGCTGGTCACGCTTGCCTGCAGTGCGACGGGAATGTTCATAGGAATGACGGCGGCTGGATTGCGTCGTATTGATTTTTTTGGTGCTAAATTTCTGCTGAATTTTTATAGCTTTGTTTTTCGCGGTATCCCGGTATTGGTGTTGCTATTCCTTGTTTATTTCGGCTTGCCGGGTATGGGGTTTAAAGTTCCTCCCCTGCTGGCAATGATGCTGAGTCTAGGACTTATTTCCGGTGCATATCTTGCAGAGGTTTTTCGGGGTGCGTTAGATTCTGTTGATGGCGCCGAAGTGCTTGCCGCTGAGGCGATGGGCATGAGTCGATTGCAGGTTCTTATTTATATTGAACTGCCGCAGATGTTGCGGTTTGCCGTGCCTGGTATGGTGAATGAATTTACCACTGTGCTAAAGTACTCCCCGTTTGCTTATACTGTTGGAATCCCCGAAATCACCAAACAAGCAATGACTCTTGCATCGACAACCTTGCGGGGCATTGAGGTTTATCTTGCTGTCGGGATTTTGTACTTTGCCATTTATCGTACTTTACTGTTAGGGGTGCAGTGGCTGTCTTTTAAGTATCGTGTGCCCGGATTCGGTGCCCGCTAAATATGAATTTCAAAGGGATGGTATGGCGTTAATCGAGATTCGTGATTTAGTAAAGAAATTCGATGATAAGCGGGTGCTGGATGGCGTCTGCATGGATGTTGTTGAAGGTGAAGTTAAGGTCGTGATGGGTTCATCCGGTTGCGGCAAGTCAACCTTGTTACGCTGTATTAACAGATTGATAGAACCGAGTTCCGGGACGATTACATTCAGGGGCCAAAATATCACGGATTCTTCAACAGATGTGCGTGCGTTGCGACAGAGTATAGGCTTTGTTTTTCAGCAGTTTGCCCTGTATCGTCACTTATGTGTTCTGGATAATATTACGTTGGGGCTGCGTAAATTGCGGGGGATGTCCAAGCTGGATGCGCAAGCCAAAGCGCTGCATGAATTAGCGCGACTTGATATGGTTGAACATTGCGAGCAGTATCCTGCGCAGCTTTCAGGCGGGCAAAAACAGCGAGTGGCACTGGCGCGTGCCTTGGCAATGGATCCAGCTGTCATCTTGCTTGATGAGCCGACGTCTGCCCTGGATCCTGTGATGTCGCGTGAAGTGGGACAGCTGATCAATAAACTGCGTGGCGAAAACGTGACGATGATGTGCGTGACACATGATCTGGTGTTGGCCGGCGCGATTGCTGATAGGGTTACTTTTCTTGATAAAGGCGTGATTCGCGCTGAAGAGACAATAGCGCATTTGTCAAATCATCATGCAGATGAACAGGTTCGTGCTTTTTTTGGTAGTGCCGCATGAGCGGATGGGGGGCGTTCCTAGGTGATGTGCAAGAACAGATGCCATTGATTCTTGCGGGACTTTTGCAATCCGTTGAACTGACTGTCAGCGTCAGTGTGACCGGATTGCTATTGGGGATAGTCGTGTTTTATTTTAGCTTGAGTCCGCGGGTGTGGGTTAGGCGATTTACACAGGGATATATCTCGTTTTTTGTGGGTATGCCATTGATTGTTCTTTTGTTTTTGATGTATTACGGCTTGCCTCAATGGGGGGTGATCCTTGCGCCCTTTAGTGTCGCTTTGATCGGTTTTACCTTTAATGTGGCCGCTTATAATGCGGCCTATATGACGACTGCCTACAACGGACAAGATGGTAGCGAACTTGAGGCGGCGCGTGCGCAAGGCTTTAGTCGGTTTCAAATATTTCGCTTTGTTAGTCTGCCGCAGGTGCTGCGTTTGTCGATTCCTGCGCTAACCAACCAGGTAATTTGTAATTTGAAAGATAGTTCAGTGGCTTTTTTGATCCAGTACACAGAATTTTTTGCTCGTGTTCAGGAACTTGCCGCGAGCAATTTCCAGTTTTTTAAAGCCTATTTATTTGCAGCAATCGTTTACCTGGCTCTCGTGACATTGATTATACTCGCAGCCCGATTTATAGAGCGACTATGGGTTATTCCCTGAGGGTTTATTTACGGTTAAGCATCTGTTTTCAGACTGCGTTATATTTAAAGTTTATGGCTGTGTAGATGAAACAGGATTTATGCATATTTATGCTCACGATTTTGATGTATTTATGGAGTGGTTATGGGGTTAGGGCCGGTAATGTTGGATGTGGCGGGGACAGTCTTGACAGCAGAAGATATCGCCCGCTTGAAGCACCCATTGGTCGGTGGGGTTATTTTATTTAGACGTAATTATGAGTCGGTGAGTCAATTAGCAGAACTGACTGCTCAGATACGTGCGTTAAGACCTGTTCCTTTGTTGATCGGCGTTGATCACGAAGGCGGGCGTGTTCAGCGATTTCGTGATGGATTTACACCCATTCCCGCAATGCGCGAACTCGGTCGAATATGGGATAGTAACTCGCATCGTGCCCGACAGTTAGCCTTTCAAACAGGCTATGTGATCGCTGCCGAATTACGCGGTTGCGGGGTGGATTTTAGTTTTACGCCGGTATTGGATGTGGATTATGGCCAAAGTAGCGTGATTGGTGATAGGGCTTTTCATCGTGATCCTCAGGCAATTTCTGAGTTGGCGCACCAATTGCTGCTGGGTTTAAAACAAGGTGGAATGCACACTGTGGGCAAGCATTTTCCAGGACATGGTTTTGTTCAGGCCGATTCTCATTTGGAGATCCCCGTAGATGAGCGTGAGTTTGTTGATATTGAACTCTGTGATCTGCAACCCTTCAAGCAAATGATCTATTTTGGCCTGACGGCTATTATGCCAGCTCATGTTATTTATCCTAAGGTTGATCATCGCCCTGCTGGGTTTTCTCCCGTATGGCTGAAAAAAATTCTACGCGATACCTTAGGTTTCGAGGGGTGTATTTTTAGCGATGATCTCAGTATGGAAGGGGCCAGTGTTGCGGGTAATGTCGTGCAGCGCGCGAGTGCTGCGCTACAAGCAGGCTGTGATATGGTTGTCGTATGTAATAAACCTGAATCGGCAGATGCCTTGTTAACGGGGTTGCATTGGGAAATGACGCCGATGAGTCGAGCCCGTATTTCACATATGCGCGGTGCAGCCCATCCTGTGCCGATGTCTAAACTGCACGCGGGGCCCCAATTTCTCAAAGCATTACAGGATGTGGCGAGTATCGGTATCAGCTCGCCTGAATTACTGTTGGTTTAGTGCATTTGTTTTTGCGATAATACGCGTCAATAGACATCGGAATAAGCTAAGTTCCATCATTAAAATATGCAGATAGTCTGCGCAATCGCAAGGTTTTTAAAATATGAGTGAATTACAAGCAGTGTTGCTGGCAATCGGTTCGGGTGTGGTTGTGGTTATTTATGTCTACGGATGGTGGAAACAACGGCAATATAACCGTCAGTTTGGCGCCGCTTTCAGACAAAACAATGATGATGCGTTGTGTCAAAGTTCGGTTGCCGTATCGTCTA
This sequence comes from uncultured Nitrosomonadales bacterium, assembly GCA_903861075.1. Lineage (GTDB taxonomy): Bacteria > Pseudomonadota > Gammaproteobacteria > Burkholderiales > Gallionellaceae > Gallionella. Next base: position 11,800 of record CAIOSY010000091.1, on the reverse strand, counting down.
CTGTGACTGCGGATGATATTGTGATGGTCAATCAGGATGCGCGTTCTGACGTGCTGCCAGCGTCTGAACCGGTGGAAATCCGCCCGGTAGTAACGCCCGTTTTGCGTGAACCATGCGGGTTGTTGGATGAACGTAGTGACTATATCATTTCGATTCATCCTGAAGAACCTATTTTGGCTGCAGGTTTAGAGGGGTTCTGGCATCGTAAATTCGACTTCAATAAACCGGTGCAAGTGTGTGGTTTCAGTGCCAGCACCGGAGGCTGGGAGCGCATCATTCTTGAGAGTCAAACGCTTTATTCTGAGTTTCGCGTTGCACTACAGCTTTTAGATAGGAGCGGGGTGATCAGTTTGATTAAACTTGATGACTTTCGTGATCTGCTTAACGGTATTGCACAACGTATCAATGCTGATATCAGCTTGCCTGATGTCGATACCACGCTTAAATCAGCACAATTGTTGGATGCTTTCTGTGCAGAGGTGGACCAGATGGTCGGTATTAATTTAATAGCTGTTGCTCCGCGCGTATTAAAAGGAGAAAAAATAGCGGAGCTTGCTGCGTTACAGGGTATGAAATTAGAGGCGGACGGTGGTTTTCATTTGTTTGACTCTTTAGGTAATAGTTTGATTAAGTTGGTTAATATTGATGATGAGCCTTTTTTATATCATAGCCTAAGTCAGTTAAATACCAGTGGAGTGACGTTGTTGCTTGATGTGCCGCGTGTTGAGCATCCTGCAAATTGTTATGATAATTTAATTAAAATTGCACACGTACTGGCGCGCGACTTACAACTACATATCGTCGATGATCGTCGTGTTACGCTAAAGGAAGCCGGAATGGCTCGAATTCGTGAACAAATCGTTGCTGTTGAAATAAAAATGTGTGAGCATGGCTTGATTCCGGGTAGTGCTCAGGCACACCGCTTGTTTTCATGACAAACGAAATAGCTTATAAAACGTCAGCCGGTGTTTGTAATGACATAGATAAGCAAGAGATAAACCGGGTTCCTTCGGGGGGTTCAGAGCGCATTGTTCAGTTGCGTGCCCTGATAGATCGTTATAATTATCAGTATTATGTGCAGGATCAGCCGACCGTAGCCGATGCAGAATATGATGGATTATTTCGTGAATTGCAAACACTCGAAGGCCGTTATCCTGAGTTACTTTTATCTGATTCTCCGACGCAACGCGTAGGGAGTGCGCCACTCAAATCTTTCGTTGAAGTTTCGCATCAAACACCGATGCTGTCGCTCAATAATGCTTTTAGCAGCGATGAAGTACGCGCATTTGATAAGCGAATTCGTGAGACGCTAGGACTTGATACTGTTGAATATGCGGTTGAACTCAAATTTGATGGTTTGGCCATTAACTTAAGTTACCGCAATGGAATATTCGTACAAGGAGCCACGCGTGGAGATGGCAGTACCGGAGAAGATGTAACTGAAAATCTACGGACGATACGCAGCCTTCCTTTGCGTTTAGCGGATGCATTGGGTCATGTGTTTAACGCCGATATTGAAGTTCGCGGTGAAGTGTTGATGTCGACGCGGGACTTTGAAATACTCAACGCTCAGCAGCTCATCAAGGGTGAAAAAGCGTTCGTCAATCCGCGCAATGCAGCGGCCGGTTCTCTGCGTCAACTCGACTCAAGCATTACAGCCCAGCGACGTTTAAGTTTTTATGCTTATGCGATAGGGGGTTGTACAGTCGTAGATTTGCCTGACTGTCAATCGGCACAAATGGACTTGTTGCAGCATTGGGGTATGCCTGTCGCCACGTTTCGACGTGTGGTCACGGGCGTTGATGGCTTACTGGAATTTTATCGTGAAATGGGAGCACAGCGTGCAACGCTGCCTTTTGGTATCGATGGCGTTGTCTATAAAGTTAATGATCTGGCCTTGCAACGCCAATTAGGTTTTGTGGCACGCGCACCAAGATTTGCCATCGCCCATAAATTTCCGGCAGAAGAGGCACTGACGACCTTGTTGGATATTGATGTGCAGGTTGGACGTACAGGTGCACTGACCCCTGTTGCACGTTTAGCGCCTGTCTTTGTTGGCGGTGTGACTGTGACGAATGCAACACTGCATAATGAAGATGAAATTCGTCGTAAGGATGTTCGGGTCGGGGATACCGTGATCGTGCGTCGTGCGGGTGATGTGATTCCTGAAGTGGTAGCTTCTGTTAAGGCGCAGCGCTGTGCGGATGCGCAAGAATTTATCATGCCTCTCGTGTGTCCTGTTTGTGGTTCACATGTCACGCGAGAACTGGACGAGTCCGCCTGGCGTTGTACGGGGGGCTTGTTTTGCCCTGCTCAGCGCAAACAAGCTTTGTTGCATTTCGCCAGTCGACGAGCAATGAATATTGATGGTTTGGGGGACAAACTGGTCGATCAGCTCGTGGAGGCACATCTGCTGCATACCCCGGCTGATTTATACCGGTTGAATATGGAGCATGTGGCTTCCTTGGCGCGTATGGGTGAAAAATCAGCCAGTAATTTGTTGGATGCCATCGCTCAAAGCCGTAAAACAACACTGGCACGTTTTATTTTCTCCTTAGGAATACGTAATGTAGGTGAAAGTACGGCAAAAGATTTAGCGCGCCACTTTGGTAATTTGGATAGCTTGATGGCGGCTGATGCGGAATGTTTACAACAGGTTCAAGAGGTAGGTCCTGTGGTTGCTACGAGTATGGTGAATTTTTTTGCGGAGTCCCATAATCTCGAGGTGATCAAACAATTGCGTACCCTAGGGGTATTTTGGACGGAACAAACGGTACAGCGTGATCTTCCCCTGGCAGGTAAAACTTTTGTTTTGACCGGGACATTAGCCTCTTTATCGCGTATAGATGCACAAACTGCGCTCGAAGCGATGGGCGCACGGGTCAGTGGCAGCGTTTCTAAAAAAACGGACTATGTGGTTGCAGGTGTTGAAAGTGGCAGCAAGCTTGAGAAGGCGCGGCAATTAAATATCAATGTTCTTACTGAGGACGAATTTATAAAGTTAATCAAGGGGACGTGATGAATCGTGAAATGCAAGTTATTCGTAAGGCGGTATTTCCAGTGGCAGGGATGGGAAGTCGTTTCTTGCCTGCGACCAAAGCCAGTCCTAAGGAAATGATGGCAATAGTGGATAAACCACTCATTCAGTATGCTGTTGAAGAAGCCGTGGCGGCTGGCATTACCGATATGATATTCATTACCGGGCGTAACAAGCGCTCTATCGAAGATCATTTTGACAAAGCCTACGAATTAGAAGCGGAACTTGAGAAACGTGGAAAGATTGAGTTGTTGCGCATTACCCGGGAAGTGATACCCGAGGGTGTTAATTGTATTTATATACGACAGTCAGAGCCGCTGGGGTTGGGACATGCCGTATTATGTGCAGAATCGCTTATTGGCAATGAACCCTTTGCCGTTCTTTTAGCAGATGATTTTATGGTCAGTGAGCAATCGGTAACCGATCAAATGGTTCAAGTTTACAATCATCATCACAGTTCAGTGTTGGCTGTACAGGACGTACCTCGCGAACAAACACGCCAATATGGTGTGGTCAGTAGTATAAGGATCAATGCAGAACTGGAAAAGGTGAATGGTATAGTCGAAAAGCCGGATCCTGAAGAAGCGCCTTCAACGCTGGCGGTGGTGGGACGTTATATTTTGACTCCGCGTATTTTTCACCATTTGCGCCAGTTACGTCCCGGTTCGGGTGGCGAAATACAGTTAACGGATGCAATTGCCGCTTTAATTGAGGAAGAGCCGGTGTTGGCTTATCGTTATCAGGGTATACGTTACGATTGTGGCTCTAAATTGGGTTTTTTAAAAGCCACAGTCTCCTTAGGGCTTGCACACGAAGAAGTGCGCGATGAGTTTGCCGCTTATTTGCAAAGTTTAAATACGACCCATGACTGAAGCGCTATGCCAATATCGGCATGAGATTTTGCATCAAGCCGATCTGTTATGTACTGCGGATCAGATACAAGCAGCCCTGGAACGCGTGGCGGAGAAAATAAACAAGACATTGGCGACGGTTAATCCTTTGGTCTTGTGCGTGATGCGGGGCGGTCTGGTATTTACGGGGCAATTACTGACGAAACTTAATTTCCCCCTGGATCTTGATTATGTGCATGTGACGCGTTATGGGGGCGAGCAACAAGGGGGGGGATTGCGCTGGATCGTTCCGCCGAATGAAATGGTACAAGGTCGGGTAGTATTGATTGCTGATGATATTTTAGATGAAGGCCACACGCTCGCAGCGTTAAAACAGCGTGTTTTGGCGCTTGGAGCAACGCATTGCTATAGTGCGGTGCTTGTCGACAAGCTGCATGGCAGAATTAAACCTATACAGGCAGACTTTGTTGGTTTAAATCTGCCCGACAGGTTTGTTTTTGGTTACGGAATGGATATAGAAGGAGCGTGGCGCAATCTTCCGGCAATTTATGCTTTAAAACAATCCATTCCTGAATCCTGAATTTCTCAAGGGGGTTTAAATGTTAGCAATTATTGGCGGGCGCGGCTTGACCCAATTAACCAACCTGGAGATCACTCATCGACAGGTCATGCGCACGCCGTATGGTGAACCATCGGGTGCTTTTCTTTTTGGGAAGTTTAATCAATCTGACGTCATATTTTTAGCCAGGCATGGTTTCGGTTATACAATTCCTCCTCATCTGGTGAATTATCGGGCCAATATGTGGGCGCTACGTGAACAGGGCGTAACCAATATTATTTCAATTGCGACCGTCGGTGGAATACGTGCCGACCTTAAGCCCGGGATCCTTGTTGTGCCTGATCAGGTTATCGATTATACGCATGGCCGGGATTACACTTTTTATTCTGATCGGAATGTAAGCTATAAAAATATTGATTTTACGCAGCCTTACTCGGAGCGTATGCGTCGTCATATCTTAAGCGGTGCAAAAAAGGCGCATCAACAGTGTATTGATGGTGGTGTATATGCAGCGACACAAGGTCCTCGTCTTGACAGTATGGCTGAAATTAATCGCTATGAACGCGATGGCGCTGACATGGTTGGTATGACAGGGATGCCGGAAATCTCACTGGCAATGGAGCTCGATATGAATTATGCCGCGTTGGCTGTTGTTGTCAATTATGCGGCAGGGCGCGGTGAGAGCCATACTAAGATCAATATTGAACATGTTAATGGCACGGCCACAGAAGCCATGGAGAGGGTGCGCACTATCTTGGAACATATTTGTGATGAAGGATGTATAGATGACAATTAAGTCTGTTTTACGCATGGGTGATGCCCAATTGCTCAATATCGCAGAACCTGTGGTGCATTTTGGAACGGAAGAATTGCGGTGCTTATTAGCTGATATGCGCGACACCATGCAGGCGTTGAATGGTGTTGGATTAGCTGCGCCGCAAATTGGTGTGCCTTTGCGCGTGGTTATATTCAGTGTGCAGGCAAATACGCGTTATCCAGATGCGGAAGTTATTTCTGAAACGGTGCTGATTAACCCCGTAATAACCCTGCTGGATGACCTGCGTAATGAGGATTGGGAAGGCTGCTTAAGTTTACCTGGATTGCGGGGCAGGGTTGCGCGTCATACTCATATCCGCTATCAGGGGTTTGATGAGCAAGGTATTGCCATCGACAGGATAGTCAGTGGTTTTCATGCGCGAGTTGTGCAGCACGAATGCGATCATTTGGATGGTATTTTGTATCCGCTACGTATCACAGATCTGCGGCAGTTTGGGTTTGGCAAAGAACTATTCCCGGATTCAAATATAAATGACGACTAGTATGAATCAACGTCGAAATTCGTACGTGGTTCGAAATTTACTATATTCACTTTGGGCACTTGCGGCTATCTTTCTCGTTGGGACATTGGGTTACCATATTTTAGGAGGGCCGGTTTACACCTGGCAAGATTGTTTTTACATGACGTTTGTTACGATTGCCACCATTGGTTATGCCGAAGTTGTGGATGTGACGCAGTATGAATATGGACGAATGTTTACGGTGTTTGTCGGTATGTCGGGTATCGGTGTGTTAGGTTATGTACTCTCAACCTTCACCGCTTTTATGCTGGAAAGCGATCTTAATATTGTCTGGCGCAGGAATATGATGCAGAAAAAGATTAACAAGATGAGCGATCACTACCTTGTCTGTGGATTGGGCTTGGTCGGTAAAAACGTAGCTCATGATTTGGAAAAATCAGGACGACCCTTTGTCGTTATTGAGAGTGATCTAAAAAATATTGAATTATTTTTGGAACACCATCCAGAGCAACTGTATATGCATGCCGATGCGACTGATAATGATGTCTTGTTGGCGGCTGGTGTATTGCGGGCGCGAGGAGTCTTCGCTGTGGCACGCGAAGATAGTACGAATCTTGTGATTAGTTTGAGTGCTAAGCAGCTCAATGCTGATTTGCGCGTGGTGGCTCGTTGTCATGATATGAAAAATGTGGAAAAGACCCGTCGTGTTGGAGCTGATGAGGTTGTTTCTCCTGATTTTAGCGGTGGTCAGCGTATTGTTTCAGCCATGTTGAGACCTAATGTGTTGAGCTTTTTGGATGAAATGTTGATGTCGGAAGGTGATTTGCGTCTTGAGGAGATTCGGATTTCACATACGATGACAGGCCAGCCTATCAGTGTACTTTACAATGCTAACAATGATTGTATGGTGCTGGCTTTACAGCGTCAGGGTTCGTGGCAGGTTAGTCCTCAAATGAGTTGCTTATTGCAGGACAAAGACGTGCTGATGGTTATGCTAACCCAGCAAGGCAGGATGCGTGTCGAAGGTATACTGGCAGGTGCTTAGTTTCAATGCCATAGAAAAAGCGGGTAGCTCTCATTAAGCTACCCGCTATTTTTTATGAGTTGCGTGTAACCAGTTCTTTTAATACATAGGGCAGAATACCGCCGGCACGGTAGTAATCCACTTCTATCGGGGTGTCGATACGCAATAATAACGGTACTTGCAGTGTGCTGCCATCCGCGCGGATGACGGTAAGCATCACGTCTTGTTGTGGCTTTAAATCACCGTCAATTCCCGTGATATGGTAACTTTCATCCCCCTTGAGTGCTAAGCTGGCAATTGTATCCTCCCCTTTGAATTGCAAAGGTAACACGCCCATACCGACGAGATTGCTGCGATGGATGCGTTCGTATGACTTGGCGATAACCGCTTTGACGCCCAGCAATTGTGTGCCCTTGGCCGCCCAGTCTCTTGATGAGCCTGTGCCGTATTCTTCTCCTGCAAAGATTACCGTTGCCGTGCCATTTGCAATATGTGCCATTGCAGCATCGTAGATGGTAGTTTGTTCACCCTGATACAAAGTATAGCCACCTTCGATGCGACTTCCATCCGCATTAGCCGGTAACATGAGATTTTTGACGCGTACATTGGCAAAAGTACCGCGCATCATGACTTCATGATTGCCGCGACGTGAGCCGTAACTATTGAAATCTCTGATAGTCACCCCCTGCGCCTGCAAATATTTACCCGCTGGTGTAGAAGGTCTGAAGCTGCCTGCAGGACTAATGTGGTCCGTGGTGACAGAATCGCCAAAGATAGCCAGTGCGCGAGCGGCCTTGATATTAGCAACGACAGGGATTTCAGCATCAAAGAACGGTGGGCGGGCAATGTAGGTTGAATCATCCCACTGGTATAATTCACCGGTTGGCGCTGTAATAGCATTCCATAAAGGTAGATCCCGGGTCAGGTCGGCATAAAGTTCACGATAGATTGCAGGGTCCGTTGCAAATTGACTAACCGCTTGAATTTCAGCATTTGATGGCCAGATGTCTCGCAAGTAAACAGGCTGACCTGATTGGTCGTGACCCAAGGCTTCCGAGTCTAGATTGATGTTCATGCGACCCGCAATAGCATAAGCGACAACGAGAGGCGGGGATGCTAAAAAGTTGGACTTGATATTGGCGTGGATACGCGCCTCGAAATTTCGGTTGCCAGACAAAACTGCTGCTGCAATTAAGTCGTTTTTGATTATGGTATCTTCAATGTGTGATTCCAGCGGACCGGAATTCCCTATGCAGGTTGTGCAACCATAAGCGGCTACACTAAATCCCAGTTGTTCAAGATAGGGAAGTAAACCTGCGTTGGTCAGGTAAGCGGTCACGACGCGAGAGCCGGGCGCAAGCGTAGTCTTGATATGTTTTTTAACAAATAAACCTTTTTCAACGGCTTTCTTAGCCAGCAAACCCGCCGCTAACAGTACGCCTGGATTAGAAGTGTTGGTACATGAGGTAATTGCGGCAATTAATACATCGCCATTGCCAATCTCAATATCATCTTTTCCGGTTGGGAAGCGCACAGCAAGCTTGTCAGCGGGTTGGTTAAAGCCGCTTTCACTTGTTGGTTTTGAATAGAGTGTGTCGAAAGATTCGTGCATCTTAGACAATGCAATGCGATCTTGGGGCCGTTTTGGTCCCGCAAGAGAGGGTTCAATATTTGCCAGGTTAATTTCGATCACATTGCTGTAGTCAATTTGTCCGGCCTCGGGTATGCCATACAAACCTTGAGCTTTGAAGTAAGATTCAAAGGCATCCAGTTCTGCTTCGGTACGCCCTGTGTTGCGCATGAAGTTAACTGTCACTTCATCGACAGGGAAGAAGCCCATGGTGGCACCATATTCCGGCGCCATATTAGCGAGTGTCGCACGATCAGGGAGTGTGAGTGACGCTGCGCCTGCACCAAAAAACTCAACGAATTTGCCAACCACTTTTTGACTGCGCAGTAGTTCAGTCACCGTTAATACCAGATCGGTTGCCGTTACGCCTTCGTTTAAACTACCAGTAAGATGGACGCCCACCACGTCGGGTGTGAGGAAATATACAGGCTGTCCCAGCATACCCGCTTCCGCTTCGATACCGCCGACCCCCCATCCTACGACGCCAATGCCGTTAATCATCGTGGTGTGGCTGTCCGTGCCGACCAGTGTGTCAGGATAATACACACCGTCTTTATTTTGTACACCACGCGCCAGATATTCTAAATTAACTTGATGTACGATGCCTATGCCCGGTGGAACGACTTTGAAGGTATCAAATGCCTGCATGCCCCATTTCATGAAGCGATATCGTTCGGTGTTGCGTTCAAACTCCATCTCCATATTGATGCGGAGCGCATCGGGGTTGTTGTAGCTGTCTATTTGTACTGAGTGATCCACAACTAAATTAACTGGGACTAAGGGTTCGATAATTTTAGGATCACAACCTTGAGCCGATGCTGCATCACGCATTGCCGCCAGGTCAGCCAGAAGCGGTACACCGGTAAAGTCCTGCAATACAATGCGGGCAACAATAAAGGGGATTTCTTCTGTACGGGGTGCATTCGGTTGCCAATTGGCTAATTCGCGTACATGGGCTTCGGTAATTTTTTTATTGTCGTAATTGCGTAATACGGCTTCGAGTACGATGCGAATAGAAACAGGTAAACGAGAAATTTTTCCTAATCCCGCAGACTCCAGTGCGGGCAAGGAATACAGCGAACCTTCTGTGCCATTGGTGAGAGAGAATGAAGTGCGACTGTTGAACAAATTATGCGGCATTTAAAAATCTCCGTAAACGTGTGGATTAACAAATATGTAAATTTTAAGCAGTTAAGTCTCTGCAGGGCACAGCCTTAATAGGATTTAAGCATGGTTTTGACGATAGTAGGCTATGAGTTGCGTCGTGGACTGGTCATGCTCACACGCGCACGGGGCATCAAGTAATTCCGGCAATATTTTACTGGCGAGTTGTTTGCCCAGTTCTACGCCCCATTGATCGAATGAATTGATGTTCCATACGATGCCTTGTACAAAGACTTTTTGTTCATATAGCGCAATCAGCATACCTAAAGTGTAAGGATCAAGACGCTCAAATAACAGGGTGTTGGTAGGTTTATTGCCAGGGAAAACCTTGTGAGGGAGCAATGCCTCGCGCTCCTCATCCGCGAGTCCCTGCGCGATCAATTCTGCGCGTGCTTCGTCTATGGTTTTGCCTATCATCAAGGCCTCTGTTTGTGCAAAACAGTTGGCCAGTAAAATGGCGTGATGGGATCCAACAGGGTTCTGGCTGTTAAGCGGCGCAATAAAATCGGCCGGTATCATGCGTGTGCCCTGATGTATTAGTTGGTAGAAAGCGTGTTGACCATTGGTTCCTGCTTCCCCCCACACGGCCATACCCGTGTCGTAGTCGACGGTATTCCCTTCGCGATCGATACCCTTGCCGTTACTTTCCATGTCCAGTTGTTGCATATAAGCGGCAAAGCGATGCAGATACTGGTCATAGGGAAGTACTGCATTCGAGCTGCTGCCAAAAAAATTACCATACCAAATGCCTAGCATTGCCAGCAATACGGGAATATTTTGATCCAGCGGTGCGGTGCGGAAATGTTCATCCATCGCATGAGCTCCGGATAAAAGTTCCTCGAATTTATCCATTCCTATGCTGAGTGCAATGGGCAAGCCTATGGCCGACCAAAGCGAGTAACGTCCTCCTACCCAGTCCCAAAATTCAAATACATTGACCGGATTGATGCCAAAGGCGGCCGTTGCTTTGAGATTGGTTGAAACGGCTGCGAAATGTTGAGCAACAGCCGCTGTGTCCCCTAAATTTCTAACCAGCCAGTCTCTGGCCGAGCTTGCATTAGTCAGGGTTTCTTGTGTGGTGAAGGTTTTTGAACTGACGATAAACAAGGTTGTACGTGCGTCAAGTTTTTTGAGCGTTTCTGTTAGTTGCGTGGCATCGACATTAGATACGAAGTGGGTGCGTAGCGTCGGGCTAGAATAAGGTTTGAGTGCTTCACAAACCATGAGAGGCCCTAAGTCTGAGCCGCCAATGCCGATGTTGACGATGTCGGTGATGGTTAGTCCCGTATGCCCTAAATGTGTGCCATTTCGTACCGAGTCGGTGAATTTGCGCATCAAATCCAGAACACGACGAACGTCAGGCATGATGTCTGTGCCATCAACAAACACAGGGCGATCTGAACGGTTGCGCAGTGCGGTATGTAATACGGCGCGTTGCTCGGTAGCGTTGAGTTTTTCCCCGCTAAACTGACGTTCAATATAGGCAGGTAAATCCGCCTGTAAGGCTAAATCGAGTAGGAGTTGTTTGGTTTTATCGGTGATACGATTTTTTGAGTAATCAACTAATAGCGTGCCAAATTTAATTGAAAATTTTTCAAAACGTGCGGGGTCGTCTTGAAATAACTGGCGCATATGCACGGGTTGGATCGTTGTGTAATGTGCACTGAGTGCTTGCCAAGCAGAAGATAGTGTAAGTTTTGACATGGTCATTATCTCGAATCAATTTCAACTAACGGGCAAAGCGATTATGTCACTTTGCCCTGCGAGTTTATTTTCACCCGACAGGGTGAAATTATTTTTTAAGCCAGTTGTTGCAAGATCACGCCCGCCAATGGAGGGAGTGAAATTTCGGCAGAGTAGGCCAAACCCATCCAGGGAATAGCTTCAGCCTGGATCAAACCCGCATTACCTAAATTGCTGCCGGCATAGTAGCTTGAATCGCTGTTCAGTCGTTCGCGATATTGTGCCAGGGCGGGCAAGCCTATCCTGTAATTATTTCGCGGTAGCGGGGTCAGATTCAATGCAATAATGACTGCCGATCCATCTCTAGCCCGACGCTGGTAGGATAACACCGATTTTTCAGCATCGTTGCAGTCTATCCAGGAGAAACCGTCAGACTGAAAATCCAGTTCATGCAATGCGGGGAGTGTGCGGTAAAGTTCATTTAAGTCATGTGTTAAATTTTGCATGCCGCGATGAAAGTCTTCACCTAATTGCCACCACTCCAGTTCCCATTT
>CAIOSY010000090.1 GCA_903861075.1 uncultured Nitrosomonadales bacterium | reverse complement strand
TAATATCAAGCGGGGAGCTTCGGCTCCCCTCTTTACCATTTGGAGGCTTTAATGACCGCAGCATGGACACGATCTGAGGGAAAGTCTCCCACTGGTGGCTTAAATGAAAAGGGCAGGCAATCTGCTCGTGCTGAAGGCCACAATTTAAAAGCCCCCACAAAAGATTCCGATAACCCTCGACACAAATCATTTTGCGAGCGAATGACTGGTATGAAGCGCAAGCTCACTGGTGCAGCCGCCGCAGCCGATCCTGATAGCAGGATTAACAAATCACTTAAAAAGTGGGGATGCTAATTATGGCAACTATTCAGCAAACTGGCGTCATTGTTGATTCCATAACACGAAATGGGAAATATGAACCATTTGAGCTTCAAGTTGCTCGCGGTCTTATTACATATCATTCCGTAGTCAATGTTTTTGGGTATCAATCAGCATTAACGGCTGCGGTTGCACCAACAACTGCCCCCATTGCAGTTTGGGAAATCAATGCAGCTTATGTTTTTCCAACAACTGCACAGCAAATGGTTCTTGCTAGCGGATCTGCATCCGATGCGGGTTTAACAATTACCATCAATGGACTTGATGCAAGCTACAACATTCTTTCCGAATCTATTACATTTACGGCAGGGAATTATACGGGCGCAACAACTGTTAATAGCTATTTGCGTATCAATAGCATTATTACCACATCCGACACCACATCTCCTGGCACAGTTAATGTCGGATTGATTACGTTGAAAAATATTGCCGGAACAGTAACCTACGCTCAAATAGCCATTGGTGTTGGCAAAAGCCAAATGTCAATTTATACGGTTCCAAACAATTATAGTTTTAATTTAAACCGTGCCAATGTGTTTACAAGTCAAGCATATACTGTGGCTGGAAATTCCTTGTATCGAGTATTTTCAACAAATAATAATACAGGTGCAGCCCTTGCAGTGATTCAGTCTCCATTTGTTGGAAACTTCTCTGTTTTAAGAGAATATCCATTTTATTATCCACCAAAAACGGACATTCAGTGGCAAGTTGGAACAAACGTCACTAGCATTGCAGTTGGTGTTAATATTGAAGGCGTATTGGTTGCTGTTGATGGCACTCTTTAAGGAGATAAGCCATGACAACCAGCCAAACATACAGCTTTAATCCCTCGCTTGGCGAACTTGTTTTGTACGCATACAATTTATGCGACATCAGAAACACGTCACTTGCCCAAGAGCACATGGAAGCGGCTCGTATGGCAACAAACATGCTGTTGTCTCGCTGGAGCAATCAGGGTGTCAATCTATGGGCTGTTGATTTACAAACTGTAACGCTGGTTCAAGGCCAAACTCAATATGTTGTGCCGGATAACACGGTTATGGTGCTGGATGCTTATGTTACCATCAATAATGGTACATCTTCACAGCCGATTGATCGCATAATTTTGCCAGTGAGCCGCACAGAATATGCCTCATATCCAAACAAAGAGCAGCAGGGCTTTCCGACTGTGTTTTGGTTTGACCGATTGATCGGTAGCAGCCGTTCAACAGGTTCGGCCAGCCCTACAATGTACTTATGGCCTGTTCCAGACGGAACAAGTGCTCAGACATTAAGCTATTATCGCGTCCGGCAAATTCAGGATAGTAACTTAACCAATGGACAAACTGTAGAAATACCATTTTTATGGCTTGAGGCTTTTGCTTATGCCTTGGCTGTTCGGCTTGCAACCATTTGGAATCCCGCCAAGTTGCAAATTCTTAAGCCAATGGCTGATGAATCTTATGAAATTGCTGCAATGCAAAACATTGAACAAGCACAACAATACATCTCCCCCCAAGTGCAGGGGTATTTTAGATGAGCGCCAAATTATTTTATGTTTATGAGCATTGGCGCACAGATCGTGATGAATGCTTTTATGTGGGTAAAGGCAAAGGAAATCGCGCCTATAATTTAAAATCAAGAAACAAACATCATAAATCCATTATGGCAAAACTTTCACGCGAAGGTTTTGCAATGGAAGTTCGTATTGTTCAATCTGGATTGAGCGAACAAAATGCTTTTTTGTTAGAAATAGAACGCATTAACTTTTGGCGTGAATCTGGCGTTGATCTTGCAAATATGACAAATGGTGGTGAGGGGGCTTCTGGCTTAGTGGCATATAACAAAAAATCTGTTACGTGTTTAAATGACGGAAATATTTTTAAGTCTTTGAACGATGCTTCTAAATTTTATAAAATATGTATTTCAGAAATTAGTTCCGTTTGTAATGAAAAATACAGATATATTCATGATCTGTATTTTATTTTTGGGGATAAAATTTTAACTGAAATAGAAAGAAAAAATTTAATTTTAGAAATTGAAAAAAAACATGCAAAGCGCAGAAAAAAAACAAAAGAAAATAAAAGTTATCCATCTTTAAAAAATGGTAAAGATCAAAAAGGCCGTTTAGCAAACGGACCAATAAAAAATTCTCGGTCGGTTATTTGCTTGGAAGAAAATAAAAATTTTTGTTCCGCAAGCGAAGCTGCTCGTTATTATAACATTTCAAAAAGTGCTATAATAGAATTGTGTTTAGGAAAAAATAATAGAAAAAGCGTAGGTGGTTATAAATTTAAATATGTTGGGGCGTTATAATGGGATACGCATCTAAACTTGGCCGCGCAAGTATCAGTTCTCGAAATCCGAGGGCGGCAGCCATTTGCGACCGATGCGGTTTTGTCTACAATCATGTGCGCCTCCAATGGCAATTCGACTACGCAGGGGCTGGCTTGATCAACAAGCGCATTCTTGTATGTAACCCTTGCAATGACGTTCCGCAAAATCAAGCCCGCGCAATAGTTGTCCCAGCCGATCCTGTGCCAATTCAAAATCCCCGTATTCAGGATTATGTTGCAGCGTCAACGGACGACGTGGTTATTTCCGCGCCAACAGTTTATGATCCCACAACTGGCATTCCAATTCCATCGACCACAACGATTGTGCTGGAAGATGGCGTGACGCAAGTAACAACGCAAGTGCTTGGAAAGCCCAATGGATTGGCTCAGGGCGCAATCATGCCGTTAATTAACAATGTCTCTTATGATGTTGTGCTGAATCCATTGTCTGTTTCATCCTTTGGCACAAGCACAATAACAGTGACGTTTTCATCTCCGCATGGCCTTGCTACAAATGATCAAATTGCCGTTGAAGGTCTATCAAATAATTTGGCAAACGGGTTCTATTCCGTTACAGTTACTTCAGCGATTGCCTTTACATATCAGGTTAATGCGGCGGTTCCTGCATCTGGATTATTGCAGGGCACAACATTGATGGTTACAGGGCTTGCTGGCCTTCCTTACAATTATGCTCAAATACCGCTTACTGGGGTTTAAGAAATGGCAAATACTACCATCACAAATCTTCCCACGGTAACGGCACTCAATGGCACTGAGCCTCTGCTTGGCGTTCAATCCAGCGCGTCCGTACAAATTACAACGGGGCAGATTGCGTCTTTAGCGGCTGGATTGGGTGGGAATCTTCCGTTCACAGTCAGTGTTGGCGGTACAGGTGACACGACATTCACTCAGTATGCACTTTTATTCGGTAATGGCACCAATCCTATAGGTGTTGTAACGCCGCCCGCAGGAACTAACTATGTTCTTGTGGCAAGCGCTGGTGGCGCTCCAGCATGGCAACCAACTATTCCAGTGACCGCTGGTGTTGATAGCATTAGCTTTGGTTCAACTGGCCTTACGCCATCATCTGCACAGGCGGGTGTTGTTACAGTGGCCGGAACACTTGTTGCATCGAATGGCGGCACAGGGCAGTCATCCTACACAATCGGAGATGTTCTTTATGCTTCATCTACTACAGCTCTTTCCCGATTGG
>CAIOSY010000089.1 GCA_903861075.1 uncultured Nitrosomonadales bacterium | reverse complement strand
TAATGCCGGTGACCGCCTTTACATCATGAGGATGGAGCTTGCGATACAGTATTACCACGCCCTTGCCGACGTAGTAAACAGTCGTTCCGGTGCCAACGGCCAAAAAAAACAAAATAAGAATTCCCATTTTATTTCTCCATTTTTGATGCGATATTTACGCACCTACTATTTTACGTCTTTACTTAAATATTCATCCAATGCAGTAACGATAATCTCCTGATTGGACATTCTGCGATCAACCCCGTGCATTTTCAACTTCCGGTAGTCTGTAGGGGTGAGCCTCACTGTTACGGCGATGCGCTCCCCTTCGTCTTTGGCTGGACTCGATGTGTTTTCAGCACTGGGGGCTGCTGCACCCTTTGTCGCGATGACAGACCCGGTGAGAGATGCGGCTTTAGTTCTTGACATGATTATTTCCTTTTATATACGTATTTATCGAAATGCGTATTAACGTAATTCCACAATTCAACTATTTCTGTTGCTGATTTACTGCTGGCATCTAATTCGCCTGCCGTGCGTCCGTCTATCATGGAGCTGGCGTAGTCTGTGCGCTGGTAAATGATCGTTGGAGCAACCGCACCATGTTGTGACAAAGCAATCGCTGCGTCAGCGGTGATGCGTGCGCGGTGCGCTGCGCCGTTAATCACAAACATCATCCGCTTTCCGTAATCATTCACTATATCCACCGTTTTGCCGACTGCCCGTAAATCATGTGGGCTGGGTCGTGTCGGGATGATGACCAAGTCCGCAACAGCAACGACTGATCTGATTATTTCAGTAATGGAAGGCGGCGTGTCAATGATCAGGATTTCAACGCCAGCCTGTTTTAGCTCTTCAATTGCGCTTGGCAATGCATTGATTTTTGCAGTTACAAAGATCGGTTCAGGGGCTTCGCGCATATTCCACCAGTCTGCGAGACTACCTTGTGGATCTGTATCGAGCAACGCAACTGGCCCGTGTCCACTGGTGGAGGCCTGAACACCCAGATGTCCAGTCAGGGTTGTTTTGCCAACCCCTCCCTTTTGTGATGCGACAACGATAATTTTCATTACTTGACCCCCGTGTTTACGTAATTACGTTACGCTACACTTGTGATTATACGCAGATGCGTATTGTATGGAATACTTATTTGCGTAAACACTTAAATAAGATTAACGGCAGATTACACTGTCCCAGGTTGAACGATGCGCTGTCCGACAAGCCGGGGCAATTTAAGTCCGGCGGTGAGCTTGTTTGAATGAGTATCGTTGAGTATTGTGACAAGCTCAAATCCATGCGGTGCGCGTTTCAAAACGAATACGCTCTGTGAACCGACATGGCGTAGCGCAGAAACCCCATCACCATATTTTTCTATGCACCATTTAAGCGTTGCTTCGGGGATGTTCACCACTTCCGAGTCTTTGAGTACACGCTCCAACCATTTCCACGATCGTGTCCATTTATTGTCAGGAATAGTCATAAGTTCAACACCAAGCGGTGCCCCTGCGCTTACCATGTGTCGTTGCACGATACGGTTTAAGGCGTGGCGACTGACGGCAATATTCCCCACCGATGACCAAAGTTCAACCGTGGGTGGTCGTTCGATCACCAAGTCAAAATTTCTGATGTTTTCAGGTGCAATCACCACTGGCTTATCGTTGCTTCCGAAAAAATTTCTGGCAATGAATTTCGAAAGAGTTGAAATAGGGCTGATTTTTCCTGTAGCGACTGGCGTAAATTTTTGCTGCTCACGCAACTTGATGTTGGCTTCAAAGAATTTAGTGGAGAGAAATTTTGTGAACAGCGCAATATCGAAAGTATCGGCCAGGCCGCGCCCGGTTTTTCTGAGTGCATCTTTGTCCAAGGCTTTGCATATCTCACTGAAGGACACTTCGATCTCGATCCCAACTCCTAACCGGTTGTGCCCATGTATCTCCTCAATACAAAGCAAATGGAAAATTGCCGCAATTTCAGCCAGAACTGCCCGGTCGCTTGTCCATCGTGTCCCAAGCGCTATCGTAATAATGCCTGCCACCTTGGGCAAGGGAGGCGCGTCATAATTGATATGCACGTTTTGCCACCATTCCCAACGGGTATTAAACGACCCATCGGGATTTGCATTAGTTGATACAGAAATCCTATCCACAACACACCTCTGAAATAAATTGACCAGTTTAAAATCGAATTAAGCTGACGGGATTGATATTACAAGCATCTACGCAATGATGTAAACTATTAATTACGTAAATGCGTAATTGCTGTAAAGGTGTGGGGGCCTGATAGCAGATTCGTGATTGCGGCCATGCAGACCGCTTCTGCGCAATCAGTTACGAGGTCAATTCCGCAGGTCATGTGTGCAAATATTTCACCCCTATCTGTTGCTATAAAGTGGCTGTTGTTCTGTACCCATTCTTGAATCTTGTGCGGACAATGCGATCTATCTCACGCTTCGCAATTTTTTCATCAAAAAATGTTTGCTGTTTCATGCCGCCCCGTTGATTGAATAATCCGTACCAATGACGATAGAGAATAAAGGCGCCGAGCAAGTCCTGATGCAAAACCAGCGTATAGCCGCGTTGATCATTTCTAAAGTCGATACGCATTTCATCCCCCTATAACGTTCCAACTATCTGTGCCTAATTTTATGGCAGTTGGAAAATTACACATTAAATTAGCCAGATGGTAAACATTCTGAGACTTTGTCCACATGCTTTTTAACAGATTCTGTGGATAGATCAAGGCATTGCGCGAGGCCTGATCAGCCACTTCCAAACACCGATCAAGCTGGTTACGGTAAAACCAAGCTGCATTACAACCATGCCGGTTGCGTGAGAAAGCAGGCCGTATGCAATCCAGGCGAAATTTGAGGAAAGAAACAAAACGAAGCCCCAGCCTGAATACCGATTATTCATTGCCAGCAATGCGGCACCGCATAATCCGGTAACACAACCAGCCCATTCCATGATTGTCATGATCATCGTCAAGTTTTAACACCCCTGTAATTCGCAAGTAAATGTACCGCGCATTATCTCAGAAAAAATATTTTGTCAAGAAAATTACTCGACTAATTAGACGAGTATTTTTTGAGATAAAAACTTGCCTTCGTGTAATGTTTGACTTCAAAAATGAAATGGTGATGGTCATGACACGAGTTTTTATCAATCCAAGGGTAATCGAATTTATCACCTGTGTAGATATGTTCAACGCGATTGTCTACGACGCGGAGGATTGCATCGGGGGCGAACTTGAAAGAGATGACGTGCTTAACCAGACAGCTTATTCTTTGAAGCCTGCGGATTATGATTCAAGAAGATTTGAGTTTGCAGGATGCTTTATAGAAATCAAACCGAGTTCTCAAGGACTGCCGATCATTCGGGATTTTGATATTTTGATTTATCTGACGAGCTGGCTGCAAAATGCTTGCCTGGGTAACGAGCCAGAAAACCTCAGTTTTAACCTCCAGTTTTCAGCAACGGAGTTTCTGAAATTTACGGGTAGGGGTGATGGTGGTGCTCAATACCAAGGGCTTCTTCAGTCGCTTGAACGGTTAAGTGGCTCTGAAATTACAACCAATATTCCAGCCCCGGAATCATCTGGATGGGAAGAAGAAAATCGATTCAATCTGATTAAATATGATGCTGAACGTAACAGTGATGGCAGCATTGGAATGATCAATATATCTATCCCCCGTAAGCTCTATCGCATCTTCTCCTCAGATCGGTGTGACTATCACCACGGTTGCGCTATCCACCCAGATTATTTCAACTTAAAGCCGTTACACAGAATCATTTATCTGATCGCATTAACTCATTGCACATCTGAAGATCCGCTCACGTTGAGTCTAGATAAGTTGCATTTTATGACTGGCGCATCGTCGCCATTACGAAAATTCAGAGACGCGATCAAGGAAATAATTGCACAACCGCTGATCGAATTCCAACTCAGTGCAGACGAAGATTTAACGACTATTCATTTCGTCAGGCCAAGCGATTATATCCATGATGCCGTGGAATACATAGCCGATATTTTTGATGTCGACGATGAGGATAAAGAAACTGAATGACGACAGAATCTACATTCAAGTTATGGATAGGATGAGATCTATATTTGAATTGCAGGAC
>CAIOSY010000088.1 GCA_903861075.1 uncultured Nitrosomonadales bacterium | reverse complement strand
TGTGCAACGCTTCTTTGTGCAAGCCCTGCAACTTGATGCAAGAACACTCAGGCTGGAGGCCTTATGAATCAAGCCTTACAAGGGAATTACCGGGGTAAAATGAACCCCGAAACGTTAACGAGTTAAATGAAAAGCCAAAATAAAATAACCATACCCTGGATGTGGATCGTCGCCATCATTGCGGTCACCGCGCTGTGGAGTTACGCTTTGTGGATAGAACCAAACTGGCTGGAAGTATCCCGGCATAACATGGGCACAAAAACAGGGCGAACACCGTTCCGGCTCATCCAACTATCCGACGTACATCTGGCCGAGATCGACAAGCCGATCAAAAAAGTGATTAGCGCTGTTCAAGAACTCAAACCGGATGTCATTGTGTTATCCGGCGACGTGGTGGATCGCGCCGATGTTTTGCCTCTATTGGACGAATTCCTCGCTTCACTGGGGGGCATGAAAAAAATTGCCGTGCTTGGAAACTGGGACTACTGGAGCACGGTTGACAGAAAGGCACTTAAAATCCTGTACGCAAAGCACAACGTTACTTTGCTGGTAAACGACTGCACAGCGCTCCGGCTTCAGGGACGCGACATTGGATTTGTCGGCATGGATGATGCGTATTCTGGAAAACCGGACTACCAGAAGGTACTGTCGCGCTGCGACATTCAAAATCGTGACACAATACTCATCGAGCATTCCCCGCACTTTTTCGGCAAGCCCCTGGATACGCCCGCCGAAAATCCGCCTTTTTTGTTCAGTCTGTCGGGGCACACCCATGGCGGGCAGATTGCCGTGTTCAGCCATCCAATTGCCAACCCGCCGGGCAGTGGCGCTTACACCAGTGGCTGGTATCAGACCAAATATGGCTCGCTTTATGTATCACGCGGAATCGGCATGTCGGAAGTGCCTATACGCCTAGGAGCCCGGCCTGAGGTTGCGGTATTTGATGTAAATTAGCTGTCGTTAAATAGCTCAACTGGCTCGCGCGAATTTGAGAGTGCGTTTACTCTGCTAACCAGTCCGCCCGGCGGTAACGGACGCGGAGGCCACCAGAACATGACACGCAGCCACTACCGGAATGCTGGTGGCAAAAATATTCGGTGAATTCACGCAAAAGGTTCAACTTATGCCGTTTGAGTGTTAAACTTTGCGGGTATTATTGCCTGCCCTTTATTCATATCGCTAATCACGGAGAAACACACATGAACAGAAAAGAACTTATTGACGCCTTGGCCGCCAAAACGGGAAGCACAAAGACGGTTGCGGAACAAAATATTGCCGCACTGATTGAAGTTATCGGTGAAACACTGGCCAATGGCGACAACATTGCCTTGGTTGGTTTTGGCACATTTGAAGTCCGTGCACGTGCGGCACGCACTGGACGCAATCCGAAGACAGGCGCCGAATTAAAAATCGCCGCATCCAAGGTTCCTGCATTTAAACCGGGTGCGACTTTGAAGGCTGCCGTTAACAAATAGCAGTTAGCCCCCGCCGCTTTGACAGGACGGGGGCATCAGCAGCTTATGCTGCGACTGATAAATCAGTCTTAAAGCAAGTCTGATTCAATCGTACATTCAGCCTGGTAATTTCAGCGAGCTTTATTGTATAAAAGGGCTGAACGTACTCCCATGTAAAACGCCATTCCCAGTTTCCCTCTGCATGCCCCGGATAGTTCATGCGATGTTCACCCGACAGACAAAGCACATCTTGCATCGGAAATATCACGGTATTCGCGACAGAAGCAGATAATGCAGACAACATATCCCAGGGTAAATCAAGATTATCTTTCGCAAAATACTGACGGGAAAACGCTTTTTCTTGCTCGGATGCCGTACACCACCACCCTAATAGCGTATCGTTATCATGCGTACCCGTATAAGCAACAGAATTTTCAATGTAATTATGCGGCAAAAAATAATTACTTCTATCCTCAGCGAAAGCAAATTGTAAAATACGCATACCAGGAAGATGAAACTGATCTCTTAGCTGAGCCACATCAGGGGTGATGACACCGAGATCCTCAGCAATAACCGGCAAAGTAGAAAATTCTTTTTGAAATGCCTCAAATAATTTAGCCCCGGGACCTGGCATCCAGCGACCATTGATTGCCGTAATTTCATTGACGGGCACTTCCCAGTATTCCGAGAAACCTCGAAAATGATCAATGCGAACCTGATCAAAATTATCAAGAGCATGCTGCAAGCGCTTGATCCACCAGGAATAACCCGTACGTTCATGCGCATCCCAACGATATAACGGATTACCCCATAATTGCCCTGTTGCACTGAAATAATCAGGCGGCACCCCTGCCACCACCGCAGGTCGACCCGATTCATCCAGTTCGAATAACTCACGATTTGACCATACATCGGCACTTTGATAAGCGACAAAAATGGGAACGTCACCAATTAGCTGAACGCCGCGATCATTTGCGTACTGCTTCAATTGCATCCACTGACGCGCAAATCGCCATTGACAAAACTTCCAGAAACCAATGTCCGCCTGCCAAACCGCATCCAGCACACTCATGGCTTGCACTTCTCTTTTGGCAAGAAATTCCGGCCATAGATTCCAGTCTCGTCCATCCTGCTGTGCAGAGATTGTCATAAAACGAGCATAATCATCCAGCCAGTCAGACTCTTCCCGACAGAATGTGTCAAAATCGTGACGATCAGCGTGTGATTCAAAAAAGCAGTGTGCGGCGCGTTTTAATCTGGCTAATCTGAACGGAGCTTGTAGCGCGAAATCCACCCTGTGCGCGACAAACCCGGCATCTGGCACCAGATCATCACCGTTCAGCCACCCTTGATGCGCCAGATCATAAAGATCAATTAGCAGTACATTACCCGCAAATGCGGAAGAACTCATATAAGGCGAGTTACCGGGCCCCACTTCCCCCAAAGGCAGAACCTGCCAATACCTTTGCCCCGCGCTCACTAGCCAGTCTACAAACAAATAAGCATGAGAACCCAGATCACCTGCCCCAAACGGTCCCGGCAACGAAGTCGGGTGAAGTAAAATACCACTAGCGCGTTTATTTATCATAGCTACTTGATTTAAATATTAAAGACAACATCCGACCTAACACAACCCGCGTGTAGAACACGCTCAATTATTCAGTTGCACGACGCATCGCCCCATCTACTTCAGTTGCACCTAAATGCCCCAGACTAACCGGATCAGCCAGGGAAATTGGCGCGGACAATTTAAGCAAGCGATACAACTCTGTCAGATTATGTCGATACAAGCGGTCAAAACTGACGACCGAACTGGAAGGGTTATAGTCACCAAACCACCAGCACCAGTCTGAACTTTCACAAGAACACAACTGTTTCTCTGCTGCTGCCTGCTCAGCTTCATTCAAACGCCCGCTAGACATCACCATATCAAAACTCTGCTTGGCCGCGCACAATAAATCCCAGGCACGATTCTTGTCATCACATCCTATCCAGGTGGAAAAATTCCCATACACCCAGCTCCCCGCCGCAATAGCAGGCAATGCTTTTGACTTTGCGCCATCGGTACGCAACGCGGCAAGTTTTAGATAATCGCGGTAGCTTGTGGAATGAATCTTTTGATGTGATTCAATGTTGGCATATAACTCATCAAGGAAATAAAAACCATTGTAAGGGTAATATTCCCACGCATTTTCGCCATCCAAAATAACGCTCACCACAGGCGTTTCACCCTCTGGTGCATTCCGGGCAATCAATTCAAGCTGATCGATAAAATGCAATGCTGCATCCTTACCGTGCCAACGTGAATACTCAAAGCCGATCAAATCCGACAAATGTTCATCCCGGAAAAAACACTGCAAGCCATCCGCCCCTTTATCAAGATGATAAGGACGATATAAATACTGACCTCGTTCCGGCACAGCTTGATGCGACTTGCGGATACTATTGACAAGCACTCCTTCACCACTGGCAGCCCATCCACACCCTTCTTCAGCAAAGACCTCCAGTGTTTCAACTGAAATTGACCCTTCTGCCGGCCACATACCGCAAGGCTCACTTCCAAAACGTGCCTTATGACTTGCCTTTGCCAATTGTATATGGCGAGCCACGCGCAAACGGCCTTTAGGATAATGAGGTGCGTTCGGCAATATCACGCCGGGCATCGCTTCCTTTGCGCTGTCAAAGTCTATCAGTAATGGCGCTAAAGGATGATAATGCGGCGTCGCAGAAATTTCGATTTGCCCGGACTCTTCCAGCCTACGATAACGCGGAATAATGTCACAGGTTAACTGGCCGATAAGGTCAAACAATTGTTTTCTATCATCAAAACTAAAGTTTTCAGCCTTCGTCATCAAACGCGCGACCAACTCACTTTCCCGACGTACGCTCTCACCACACCAGGCCAAATGATACCAAACCAGCAAATCGGCTATATAATTTCCCGACAGATAGGGCAGTGCGGGTGCGCCTTGTCCTTCTACCAGCTGAAACATATCCCATAACCGTTTGTAGACGGGATATGGTGCAATCATTTTAGTATGACTACTACGGAAACACGCATCGAACGCCAATCTCCGTTCTGCGGGCTTAAGTTTCGACGTGTCGGGATGGACTAACAGGCGCAACAACGGATCGCGAATAATACCCGAGGTAAACTGATCCGTATAATCCTCAAGCTGATCGAGTAAAATTGGCACAAAATTTAGCACCGCATGAACGCGAGGATGTCGCTCCAGGTGGTAAGCCATATCGGTGTAATCTTTAATAGCGTGTAAATAAACCCACGGCAATACAAAATCACCCGTCGCATAATCACGATAATCGGGTTGATGCATATGCCACAAAAATACTAAATCGAGGTTGTTTTTCATAGCAGACAGCCCTGCTGTTTTCAGCAGGGCGAAATTTAATTTGAATTAACGGATGGTATGAACGATTTGCCCGAGCATATCTGGCGTAACGAGCGTTATGCCATTCTCACTTACATAAAAACGTTTTTTATCACTTTCAATATCAACGCCTATTTCCAAACCATCAGGAATATTGCAACCTTTATCGATAATCGCCCGTTTTATAACAACATAACGACCCACATCAACATCCGGCAGTATCACCGAATCCTCGATCAGAGAATAACTATTGACGCGCACATCGGAGAAAAGCATAGAACGTTTTACCGTTGAGCCACTGACGATACATCCGCCGGAAACGACTGAATCAACCGCACAGCCACGACGATTCGGCTCATCGAAAACAAACTTAGCCGGTGGCAATTGTTCCTGATGTGTCCAAATTGGCCATTCCTGATCATACATATTCAGATCAGGGACAACCTTGGTCATTTCCATACTCGCTTCCCAGTACGAATCTATGGTTCCCACATCACGCCAATACGGTATCTTATCATCGCCCATACCGACACAACTTTGTTCAAATCCCTGAGCAAACACACGGTATTTTTCCACCATATGCGGAATCAAATCCTTACCAAAATCATGAGTTGAATGCGGGTTATCCGCGTCACGAATTAACTGTTCAATCAAAAACTGAGTATTAAAAACGTAAATCCCCATACTCGCTAGCGATTTGTCCGGATTCCCGGGTATGGAAGGCGGATTGGATGGCTTTTCAACAAACTCTACCACACGCGACTCTTCATTAACCCCCATCACACCAAATGCATAAGCCTCAGTGACAGGAACTTGCAAACAGGCCACCGTCATATCTGCCTTCTTTTCAACATGGAAGGCCAACAATTTGCCGTAGTCCATTTTATAAATATGGTCACCGGCCAAAATAACGACGTACTCACATTTTGCTGACCGTATGATATCCAGATTTTGAAACACAGCATCCGCCGTCCCTTGATACCACTGATCTTCACTCACGCGTTGTTGAGCTGGCAGCAGATCCAGGTACTCGCCAAACTGACCATTTAAAAAAGACCAACCACGTTGAATATGCTGAATCAGACTGTGTGATTTATATTGCGTGGCGACACCGATACGGCGTATACCCGAATTAACACAATTGGAAAGTACGAAATCTATAATACGAAATTTACCACCAAACGGCACGGCTGGTTTGGCACGCCAGCTAGTTAGATCATGCAAGCGACTACCTCGCCCTCCTGCCAATACCATTGCATAGGTATTTTTTGTCAAACGACTCACAAAACGCGCTTCTGTAGATTCTGTTGCGGGCTGCTTTTTTTTCAGATAATCCAGCTCTACACTCATTTTCGTCCTCCTATTAAGATTTACCTCAATTGACGAGGGCATTATCGTTTACAATTGTCCCACGACACAAGAACTAATGAGGAAATTATAGTGGATACGCTAATTGAATCTTTGTTACATACAAAACTCCATGACCCTTTCGCCTTACTTGGCTTACATCAAGATGGTGCCGATTGGGTTATTAGATGTTACCATCCTGATGCTACTCAAGTTTCTCTGTTAGATACAAATACCGCACTTCAGAAAATTCATCCGGACGGATTATTTGAATGGCGTAGCAACACCCCGCCCCAACGCCCCTACCGCTTGCGCCTGCATCAAGGCAGCAGCAGCCGTGATATTTACGATCCCTACCAATTTGCCGCCCAGATAAACGAGCAGGATCTTCATCTCTTTAGCGAAGGTAAACTCCACCAGGGTTACCGTATGCTCGGTTCTCATGCGGTCGAAATTGACGGAATTAAGGGAATACGTTTCTCGGTGTGGGCACCCAATGCCGAACGCGTCAGCGTGGTGGGTGAATTTAATAATTGGGATGGGCGCTTTTATCCTATGCGCTTGCACGGCTCCAGTGGCGTATGGGAAATATTCATTCCCGAAATCTCTACTCATGCACTCTATCGCTACGAAATCCGCAATCGCAATTCGGGCGCGGTATTAACAAAAACCGATCCCTATGCACAAGGCTATGAACTGCGTCCCGGCACGGCATCCTTAACTGCCCCGGCTTACCTGCATCAATGGCAAGATGATGATTGGTTGAAAAAACGTGGTCAGTGGGATTGGCTGCATGCCGCTGTTAATATTTACGAAATCCACCCCGGTTCATGGAAACGTCATCCCGATGGCCGCTTCTACAGCTACAGCGAATTAGCCAAAGACCTGGTGCCTTATGTTAAAAGCATGGGTTACACCCACATTGAATTGATGCCTGTCACAGAGCATCCTTTGGATGAATCATGGGGATACCAATGTACCGGTTATTTTGCACCTACCAGCCGATTTGGTTCAGCCGACGAGTTACGTCATCTGATTGACACATTCCACCAGGCGGATATTGGCGTCATACTTGACTGGGTACCAGCTCATTTCCCTCAAGACAGTTGGGCTTTAGCACGTTTTGATGGCACGGCATTATATGAACACGAAGATCCTCGCTTAGGCTTTCATCAAGACTGGGGAACCCACATTTTCAATTTTGGCCGCAACGAGGTAAAGTCCTTTTTGATGTCGAGCGCTCACTACTGGCTGTCCGAATTTCATTTCGACGGCCTGCGTGTTGATGCCGTTGCCTCAATGTTATATTTGGACTATTCACGCAAATCCGGTGAGTGGATACCCAACAAATACGGTGGTCGAGAAAATCTGGAAGCAGTCGATTTCTTACGTGAAATGAATATCATGGTACATGATGAATTTCCCGGCGCCCTGACCATGGCCGAAGAATCCACTGCATGGCCAGGTGTATCACGCCCTGTATATTTAGGAGTCCTGGGATTTTAGATGAAGTGGAACATGGGCTGGATTAATGACACGCTAAGCTATTTTCAAAATGACCCGGTGCATCGCAGATACCATCATAGCCAACTCACCTTTGGACAAATTTACGCTTATAGTGAAAACTTCATCATGCCGTTCTCGCATGACGAAGTCGTACACGGGAAAGGCTCGTTGTTATCTAAAATGCCCGGAGATGCCTGGCAAAAATTTGCCAACCTACGTCTCTTGCTCACTTACCAAATGACCAGCCCCGGTAAAAAGCTCAATTTTATGGGTAATGAAATTGCCCAAGGGCGGGAATGGCAATCAAAATGGGAACTGGAGTGGTG
>CAIOSY010000087.1 GCA_903861075.1 uncultured Nitrosomonadales bacterium | reverse complement strand
GCAAAGCGTCGGAAAAAAGGTGCAACTTGCCTGCAAACAGGTGAAAAGCGAGCGTGTTTATTGAGATTTTTTGGTTTTTTCGTGTCTTCGCGTGAATCAGCAGGCGTAGTTCGATGAGGGTGCAAGATTTTTTTATTTCACACGAAGGCGCGAAGATGAGACAGGATTACAGAATAGGCTGGGAGATATTATGCCTTGATTGGATTTTGGATTTAGAAATACTGCTAACAGCGGGGGAAGTAGTAAGGGATTACTGGCAGGGTGTATAATTCCAACCTTAATTCACCCATCAAGGAAATACATCGTGTCCCTGTCGAAACGCGTTCAAGCCATCAAACCGTCCCCTACTCTTGCTGTTACGGCACGCGCCGCAAAATTAAAGGCAGAAGGCAAAGATATCATCGGACTTGGAACAGGTGAACCAGATTTTGACACACCAAAACATATTAAAGATGCGGCGATTACGGCCATCAATGCAGGATTTACAAAGTACACTGCGGTAGGTGGTACGCCCTCACTTAAAAAAGCCATCATTGAAAAATTCAAACGCGATAACGACTTAGAGTACAACGCAAAACAGATACTGGTATCCTGTGGCGGTAAGCAAAGCTTCTTCAATCTCGCACTGGCCGTTATTAACCCGGGAGATGAGGTTATTATTCCCGCACCTTATTGGGTCTCCTACCCTGACATCGTCATTATTGCCGAAGGCAAACCTGTCATTGTTCAAGCTGATATTTCACAGGGTTTTAAACTAACGCCAGCGCAACTCAGAGCGGCCATCACACCTAAAACAAAAATGCTGGTCATAAATAGCCCAAGCAATCCTTCCGGTGCGGTCTACACACTGGATGACCTCAAAGCACTGGGTGAAGTACTGCGCGACCATCCTGATATTTTGATCGCCACAGATGATATGTACGAGCATGTGGCGCTGACCGATGAGAAATTTGTCAACATATTGAATGCGTGTCCCGATTTATATCCTCGCACCATGGTACTCAACGGCGTCTCCAAAGCTTATGCCATGACCGGGTGGCGTATCGGCTATGCTGCAGGTCCCGAGTACATTATTACCGCCATGGAGAATGTACAATCACAAAGCACTTCCAACCCAACCTCAATTTCGCAAGTTGCCGCAGAAGCCGCTCTCAATGGCGATCAGGGCTGCATCGAACCGATGCTTGAAGCCTTCCGTGAACGTCACATCTTTGTCGTAAATGAGCTCAATAAAATCCCCGGGCTCAGCTGCCTTATGGCCGGAGGCGCATTTTACGCCTTCCCGGATGCACGGATTGCCATCAAAGGACTATTTGATAGGGGAATGATTAGCGCAGCAACGGACATTGCCCTGTCAGAATATTTGCTGGTGGAAGCAGGCGTCGCCGTTGTTCCCGGCTCTGCCTTCGGCAGCGAAGGTTTTATCCGTCTATCCTTTGCCACCTCAATGGATAATCTGCAAAATGCAATCAAGCGCATCGCCCACGCCTTAAGCTAATCCACACAGGCAAAGGCAGGGATACCCCCCGCTTTTGCCTGTCAACCTAAAAAGTATTTAAACTACAGAAACTACCGGGAAAATCGGCTTAATGTCACCGCACTTCGGGTGGGAGGATACAGGTTTAGCAAGGTTTACCCCACTACACCTAAAATTCCGTCTTCTGCCTGAAGGCAGTATTTTAAACGAAATGAACCCGAGAAAATCAGCGCTTCCTTAAGTACCTGATACCAGACGCGTGATGTACGGTTTATTTTTCTTACGTGATTGACGAAATAAAACCCATTTAGCGATAGCAAATCCGAGCAGCACACCAAAGACAGCACCGACTGCCGCATAACCATCCTGCTGCTCAGCACTCACAGCCAGCCTACCACTTAGCGTCGCACACAAAAATAACATAACGAGCGGTAACAGATAAACCAATCCTACGCCTTGCAATACAGCGCCTTCAACAACAGAAATAATAACTTCATCCCCGACACGCGCATTTACTTTATTCTCAACTTCAAAATGGCGGGGTTTATTGCAGAACAACTGGGTAACCTTACTGGAGCCGCAGCCCTTTCCTTCACATACAGAACACCCGCTAGCACCCGTGGATTGTACTCTGGTTGAATTTTCTTCCACATGAACGACGACCGCACGTGTTTCGAGCATAATTATTTCCCGTTAAAACGTATTGAATTAAGTACTTGCATAATAACCATGGGGGGTGCTTCCCCAACCACGTTATACAAGCTTTTCTCAACCACCTTATGGTAAAGATTCACCGCCCCGCGACTGGAAAATCCTTCAAGCGCATCATCCTCATCAGCATCGGCAGGTTCAATAAATACAGATATTGCACTCAAACCATCCGAAAAAACCAACTGCACAACAGGCGCATGCTTCCCATGCATAGGACGTAACAATTCCATGGTTTTTTTGAAGCCACGAGGCAGGTTATCGACAACCCAACCGCTATTAAACGCAAGTGCAGATGGAACAGCGGCTGCTTTATTCCTGACTACCTGCGTTGTGGGTGACACTGAAGCAACCCAGGAACGATCTACATCAGAACCTATCTTGACCTGTGTAAAGGCATACTGTTCAACTACCTGACCTTTATCATTCAGCACTGCGGATTTAAGCAACAAGCCAGAGTCGGTATGCATCCATAATTTATGGGCATAGCGCATATTATCTTTAGGCTGATAGAGTACGACTTGCGTGTTGTATCCCGCGACACGTTCAACACCTAAAATTTTAAATTGATAGTTCTCACCTAAAGTGGATAACTTATCAGAAAGCAGCAAGGGAAATCTACTCTGACCAGACTGACTGTCCAGCTGTACCAGTTTGTGATTGCTATAACACCACACTTGGCCATGATGGCGAATTATTTCACGATTAGGTCCATCCAGACTTTCGACCTTGTCATACTCAGTGTCAGTTTCAACCACATGCGTAATCCGTGAAGTATCAACATGATTTGCATACTGATAGATAAAAACACCGCTGTAATTAGTTTGATGTCCAGCAAAAGCGGCCGTTTTAAGCCAGTCCAGATTACTGATTTCTTCAGCCATACCTAGATTACTGGCTAGCAGCATACCAATAAAAACAGCCTTCACGTTCATTTCGCCTTTTCCTCTGAACTAAAAGCAACGGTACGAATGTAAGAAGCACCCCCATTCATATCATTACTGGGCGAAAACTCCTGATGCGCTATCAGGTAATCATTAGATTTAGCTTGTATTGGAAAATTAACGGGGCGAATATTAGCTGCCTGCATTGCCATTTGAGGTGAAGATTCCGGGCTAATTTGTAGCGTCATCCATGCGACGACACCGACCGCAACAACAGAAGCCGCCGCAGATAAGGCATATACACGCGCCTTTTGCCCCCAGGCACGGCCGCGTGGCGCTAAAACAGTAGGTTCGTTTTGCAATTGTTCTCGCACCCGAGCACTAATATCACGATGTATATAGTCTGGCTGCCGCAAAACATCACCTATCATATGATAAACTGCCCAGTCATGACGGATATCAGGCTGACGTCTGATCTGATCAAAAATAATCTCCGATTGATCCTCAAATAACTCACCGTCCATCAACGCTGAAATTTCATGCTTCATGATTACCACCTATTATCATTACTGGTTTCCAATAAGGGACGCAATTTTTCTGCAACCGCTTCGCGAGCTCTAAATATTCTGGAACGAACCGTACCTACGGGACAGTTCATAACACCGGCAATTTCTTCGTAGCTTAAACCTTCAATTTCTCGCAACGTCAATGCACTGCGCAAATCTTCCGGTAACTGCTGCAAAGCTAATTGCACGGTACTGACAACCTGTTTGCTCATGAGTTCATTTTCAGGCGTACTAATTTCATGTAATAGCGCCGCATCCTCGAATGATTCAGAATCTTCCGCATCAAAAAAGGTGCTCGTCGGTGGACGACGCTTATTAGCAAGCAAATAATTTTTGGCAGTATTGATTCCAATCCGATAAAGCCAGGTATAAAACGCACTGTCACCGCGAAATCCGGGAAGCGCGCGATAAGCCTTGATGAAAGCCTCTTGCGTCACATCCTCGGCTTCAGCCGTATCACGCACAAAACGTGAAATCAAACGCCCCAATTTTCGTTGATATTTTGCCACCAGAAAATCGAAGGCGAGCTTATCTCCACGCTGAACGCGCTCGACTAACTGTTGATCAACTTCACGATCGCCCATCCCTGATAATTCCACTTGAGTGTATTAAGAATAAAAAAGTGCTTAAGTATAACCGTTACGCAGCCAACTCGTCAGGCGAGTGTGCTTTTACTTGCCAACAAACAAATAAAAACACGCGATAAGTGCTACAGTTTGCTATAGTTCGTCCATAGATAAAGGTCAGAATTAGTCCACAATCCAATTTTGAACAGACACTCACCCTCAGTACGTAATAAATATAGTGTTTTACTTTAACGAATATACCGGGATTCTAATTGCTAGAATTTAACACTCTGATTATCGGCAGCGGTCTTGCAGGCCTGACGCTGGCACTCAAACTCGCCGACCATCAAAAGATCGGCCTAATC
>CAIOSY010000086.1 GCA_903861075.1 uncultured Nitrosomonadales bacterium | reverse complement strand
TAACATCTCCAAAACTCAGGGATGCTCCAGCATTTACAGGTTAAGTTCCAGCACAAATCACGCATCGTTCTGGCATCGTGAACAGGGATTCTGGCATCGTGAACACCCATTCTGGTGAAGGGTAAAAAGTGTTCACGTTCGCACAGAATCCCTGTTCACGTTCCGTCAGAATCACTGTTCACGTTCGTCCAGAATGGGTGTTCACGTTGCTCCAGAATATGCATATCCCCCATTAAATCATCAACTTTTACAGGTTCGCCTGTAGTGAAGCGACTTAGAGTTTCAATGCTTTTCTCGCTGATGTTGGCTATCAGATCTTTTGCCTCAGCCTCTACCACGGTGATGTCTATCATCTGCTTGGTGCTTAGTGTAGCCTCGTTACCCTCGATTGTTGACTGATAATATTCTTCACCTGATAGTTGCTCCGGTGAAAAATCGAACGGCATGGCTTCATCACTATCGCAAGGATGCCGAGTCGTTTTTACATGCCCAGCATGTCGCCCTTACAGGCGCTGACGCTTGAACTCGCGCACGATCATTTGGCAACTGCTGCCAGCCAGCTTGATGGCAACGCTTGCGCCTTATTTCACATGTGCCGAGGGGGGGTATTGTCGAGCGGTAATGGCGTTCAGAAAATGGCAAGCTGGCGTAAAAAAGTCGCCATCGTGCCGCCCAATCAGCCACTACTTGCACTCGACTATCCGGCAGAAATCATCGAAGCAGTGCATTCCGCCTTATTGACTGATCAGCAACTTGAAATCAGCTATACCTCACGCGATCAAGGTGAAACCAAAACCTAAATTATCCCTGCTTCGCTTTCCTCCCTTTTGTAAAGGGGGTTAGCGGGGGTTTCACCATGCCATGCGGCGACCCTCAGTGTTTTCGTAATCAGTTTCAGTTCCATAGCTAAATCTTACTTTAAGCACCCCATTCGCGAAGAACAACTTTCGTTGTTCGCCCTATCCATCACCGATGTGAACGACGGTGCTTTTCGTGCAAATCTGGTAAAAATCACCTAATATTATGATAATATTGTTTTTTAACAACTTTATTCTGACTAGACATGTTTGATTTGCCGTCAATTGGGAATTTAATTGTTTCTACACTGGCCTTTATCTGTGTTGCTTGGTTTGTCAGACGCAATCTAAGCCCAAAGTTGCTATTGAGTGAGAAAGGGCACAGTATTTTGGTGTTTGTTACCGCTACTATTGTGTCATGGGGTGCGGGTGTCGCTGTGGATAAATGGGTCAGTGTCACACCCATCGAGCAAGTGATACCGTTCATGAAATCACTAGCGCTTCCCTTGTACTAACCGTTGTATCCAGCTTTAGAAACGCTCATGTGGCATCATATAGCGCCATAGCCCAACCGGTAATTTTGCCATTGAAATGCGTCCAATGCGGATGCGTTTCATTGATATGACGTTCAGTCCGACTTTTTCACACATTGCGGTAATTTGACCGGGGATGACACCTTTGAGCGCAAAGCGTAATCGTGTTTCATTTTGCCAGCTGACCTTGGTTGGTGCTAACGGTTTGCCGTTGAACTTCAGACCGTGATTAAGCTGTTTTAATCCATCGACTATCAGATCGCCTGAAACTTCAACAATGTATTCCTGTTCTATCGTATTCGCTTCGTCGTGTAATTTTCGGGCTATTCTAAAGTCTTGGGTGACAACCGTAAGGCCGGTTGCACCGCGTTCTAGCGGGATACAGGGCGTAAGTTTGAAAAAGTGCTGACGTAGTTTATGTATGCCCGATGTGTCATCAGGTGAGTGAGTTTGTGGGTTGATCAGCGTTGTTTCGTCAGTATGATGAAATAACAGGGTTGCAGGCTCTATGGGCGTGAGACTCGCATCTGGGTGGAGTGTGACTTCTTGCCCGGTAATCATAAACTGGGGTTCTTCAACGACAATTCCGTCTACCATCACCCATCCCCCTGTGATGTACAATTCTGCTTCACGACGGGAGCAGGTGATGAGTTCGACTAAGCGTTTGGCGAGACGGACAGGTACAGTCATAAAAATACAGTCGTTGATAGAAGTGTGTCATTGTAAACGTTCACGGGCATCGATTCGTTGTAAAATACGGATATGATCAATAAACCTGAAATTCAATCTGCACGTACGCTTGATGGCGTGACCCTCGAGTTTATCGTTACCCGGTTATCTGAGAGTATAGGTTGGGCGGCGATGGCAGAAGCGATACCGGTACGCTGTTTTACTTTCGAGCCGAGTATTAAATCCAGCTTAAAATTTTTACGTAAAACGCCATGGGCGCGCACCAAAGTGGAACAACTGTATTTATGTGCGAAGTAACGAAATACCTGGCCCGGTAAGTATGGAATGTCCTTAGTCACGGTCTGCTCGATTGCTCTTCCATACCGACATCAGCACCCATAGTCCCCCGGCAGCCGCAATTAAAAATCCACATAGACCAAAAAATGGCAGACCAAAAAGACTGGGGCCGCCCGGTACAGTCATGACGATGGATGATCCGACGATCAGTGCTGCCACGACGATACCTATGACCATTCTATTGGCCGCACCATCGAGTTGATTACCCAGGTGTTTTAAATGTGTAATCTCGATATGTATTTCCAAACGGCCTCGACGGGCGGCACGCAGTAGGGTTGACAGGTCGTGGGGCAGACCTGATATGAGCGAAATGGCTTCGTTTATGCTTTTTATACCGCGTTTAATGACAGCGGCAGGTTTGTAGCGCGCGCGTAATGCGGACTCGAGCATAGGCATGGCTTCACCTGCCATGTTAAAGTCAGGGTCAAGTTCGCGTCCCATTCCTTCCAATGAAATAAATGCTTTGATTAGTAAGATTAAATCTGAGGGCAGTCTTAATTGGTGTTGACGCAGTAATGCGGCCATATCGGCTAATATTTCACCCAGTCGCAGTTGTTTTAATGGCATTCCGTGATATTGATCCAGAAAGGATGCAATTTCCTGATTTAATTCTGTTTCATCCTTTGCAGAATTTCCTGTCCAGTCCAACAGAATATCCATGACGCGCAGGGGTTCGTGTTGCACCAAACCCAAAAGAAGCTGTATCAGTTGTTCTCGGCGTACTTCGGTTAAGTGCCCCACCATGCCGAAGTCGATGAAGGCAATTCGGTTTTGGGGTAAATAAAAGATGTTTCCAGGATGAGGATCTGCATGAAACAGGCCATCTTCCACTATCATCTTCAGAACAGCGTGAGCACCCAGTCGGGCAAGTTTTTTACGATCGAGTCCCGCTTTGTCAACCGCAGCCAATTGACGACCGGGAATGCCGTCAATATATTCCTGTACGCATACGCGTTCACGAGTCCACTGCCAATAAACACGAGGGATAACAATGTCGGGTGTGATCTTTGTATCCTCAGGCAGGGTAACATCATGATAATAGGCAAAATTATGCGCGATGCGATCGGCATTGCGGCATTCGATGGTGAAGTCAAGTTCCCGCTTTAAAGATCGCGACAATTGACGAACAACATCTCTGGGCTGAAAACTGAGCGTATCGGGATACTCTTGCTCTGCTAATTCCGCTAACCTCATTAACCATCGTAAATCCGCCTCTATGATGGATTTGATGCCCGGGCGTCGTATTTTTACGATTACATCACTGTTATCCTTCAGGCGTGCACGATAAACTTGTGCAATGGAAGCTGCGGCAAGCGGTTGCGTTTCAAATGATAAAAAAAGATGTTCAGGCGGTGCCCCCAAATCTTCTGTGAGCTGTTGTTCTATTTGCGAGTAGGGTAGGGCGGGCGCGCTATCTTGCAGCTTGCTGAACTCTGTGATCCAATCGGCTTCGAATAAATCTACGCGCGTGGAGAGTAACTGTCCCAGTTTAATGAACGTTGGCCCCATTTCTTCGAGTGCTCTTCGTGCCCGCACGGGGGAGGCTAAATGCGCATATTCTAATGTTGCGCTGTGTTCTAGCCCCGCACGTTCCAGCAAGGAAGTTAAACCCAGTCGGGCAACGATATCTCCGTAACCATAACGTATCAGGATGGCCGCGATGTCGTGCAATCGAGATAAATCTCTTATTGCTGCCAGTTTATTCAAAAACATCAGTTACAACCTCCCGTTCAACCTCATGGCTTCCGGTAGTGAGCAGCACATAGTTAAGCACTTCGATCAGTATGCGATGCAATGCCAGATTAGTCGCAATGACTCCGCCGTAGGCATCCTCCGTCGCAGCGGGTTGCATTTCATTAAATAAACGACTTGAAATGACGTGATTATTTTTTACATCAATAATCTGTATTCTTAATTGCAGATCAACATGACTGGGGTGATCAATAAAATTCTGTTTTAAGCTAACCAGTTCGGTATTTATTTGTATGTCGGCCAAACTGTGACTCGCCATCTGAGGAAGGATGACAAAATATGGATCTAGCGTCTGAACTAATAACGGTTTCAACATATGTGCCGGGGTGTCTACCCATCTATGATATAAAAAATAGGATAACGTCAGCGCTTGTCGCTGATAGGCTATCTGTGGCGTATCAAATCCCGGTTGACTGGTTGGTGTGCTGATGGCGATGGTTTTTGCCGACCGGTTATTTTTGATTGTAGGATATGTTTCAAATAGGTACAGATGTACAGGTTCTGTTTTTGGCGTGGGCAATAAGCTACAGCCTGATAGCAGTAGCAACAGGATGCAATATTTTTTCATGAAAAATCCCTTTCTATTCTAAAGCGTTATTCACCGGGGCCACGGGGGGTAACGGGCATTCCATGCACGAGCATACTGGGGTTTTGCTCCATTTCTGCGCTTAGTCGATGTAAGGTACGGGTTAGTTCACGTAAGTCGATCACTAGTTGGTGTATTTCGGGTAGTGTCTCACTTGTAAACTGATCGGTACGCTTTAAGGTTGTACTGGTGTTATCGGCGGCGAGTCCAATTTTTGTGCTCATGGTTTCTAAGGCCTCGGTGCTGCGTTGAATTTGCACAGGCAAGTCATCACTCATGCGTGCAGAATTGTCAATTAGACGTGCAGCGTTAAGTAGACTGGAGTCTATACTTGCCTGACGTGTGGCTAGGGTATGCGATAAAGTTTGCAAATCAGCGAGCATTAAACGTATGGCCTGGCGATTATCTTTGTCAAGCACGTCATTGATGTTTTCTGAAGTGTGATTAAGGTTGCTTAATATTGCAGTAAGTGAGGTATCTAATCGTGTCATCAATGAGGGGCCGGTTTTGATCACAGGATAATTAGCAGTAGCCTGTTTTTCAAGTTTGGGTGCATCGCGGCTGCCTCCTGATAATTCAACAAAGGTGAGTCCTGTTAATCCATGTGTCTGTAGAATCGCAACCGTATTTGTTTTTATCGGTGTTCCTCGTATGATGCTCAGTGTTAGTTGTACTTGCTCAATATTGCCTGGCGCCAGCATGATTTTTTGCACCCGTCCGATCTCAACACCCCGATAGCGAACCGGAGCATTAAGATTTAAACCAGAGACAGATTCATTCATGTAGGTCAGATAGGTGTCATAAACCGTACGGTAAGACAGAGAGCTGGACAGCCAGAGTACGCAGCCAATCAACGCGGTGCAAAGTACGATGACGAAAGCGCCTACTACGGCAAAATTGACTTTGTCTTCCATGTCTGTTCACGCGCCGCACGGCCGCGTGCCCCGTCAAAATAATTCCTGATAATCGGATCCG
>CAIOSY010000085.1 GCA_903861075.1 uncultured Nitrosomonadales bacterium | reverse complement strand
TTGGCTTGGTTAAAATTATTTAATGAAGGAATTGATGTGAAGAATCGTTATATATTGATTTTCTGGGCGATGGCGGTGACGGTGCAAGCGGCCGAATTGTCTGTTGCGCCGGTGGAATATCGTAACCTTGCGCAGACATACAGCGCAGAGGGTTTGGTTGAGGCTACGCGCCAATCCACTGTTTCTGCTCAGATTTCAGGACGAATCAAGGAAATTAACTTTGATGCGGGGGATAAGGTCAGTCAGGGGCAGATTATCGTTCGTATTGATGAACGCGAGGCAGTGCAGGCGCAAGCGGCAAGTAGCGCCCAGCTCATGCAGGCGGAAGTTAACGCACAGAATGCAAAGCTTACCTTTGAACGTTCCAAGCAGCTGTTCGCACAAAAATTTATTAGTCAGGCTGCACTAGATAAAGCTCAAATGGATTACAAGGTGGCGCAGGCTCAGGCTGCTGCAAGTGCGGCGGGCGCAAGTCAGACAAATTTGTTGCACGGTTATACCGCAGTGGTCGCGCCCTATAGCGGGGTTGTCGCGGCACGCCTGGTGGAGTTGGGCGAAATGGTTATGCCGGGTAAGCCGTTAATGACAGGATTTGATCCATCGCAGATGCGAGTGGTAGTCAGCGTGCCTCAGTACAAATTGAATGAAATTGGCACTGTCCCTAACGCGATGATTGAAGTTCCCTCCCTTAATCGCTGGATAAAGGCAACTTCAGCGGTTGTGCAGCCTGTCGCTGATAATCGTACTCATAGTACACAAGTGCGCGTGTATCTGCCCGCAAAAGAAACCGGTCTTTATCCTGGTATGTTTGTTCGTGCCCATTTTGTCATCGGCAATGTCAAAAAGCTGGTGATTCCTGCCAGTGCCGTATTAAGGCGTAGTGAGGTTGTCGGTGCATTTGTCGTAACAGCACAGGGGGCAAAGTTGCGTCAGATCAGAGTCGGAGAATCCGCGATGGAAGGCTATGTTGAAGTGTTGTCCGGTCTTAATGAAGGCGAGAAGGTGGCACTTGATCCTGTCGCGGCCGGAATGAAGTAATCACGGTTAATCTGGCGTAGTCATGTATGAATTAGGGGTTTAAGTATGGGTATTTCAGGACGTATCGCAAAATATTTTTTGCATTCTCAAATGACGCCCTTGTTGGCGCTGGTTGCAGTGCTGCTGGGGCTGTTTGCAGTTTTAGTGACCCCGCGTGAGGAAGAGCCGCAAATAAACGTTACGATGGCCAATGTCCTGATTGCCTATCCCGGTGCCTCGGCGCAGGATGTGGTGAAAACCGTTGCAACGCCAGCCGAACAGGTCTTGTCCCAGATCGCGGGTGTGGATCATGTCTACTCGGTATCGCAACCGGGTATGGCCGTGATTACCGTGCAATTCAAAGTTGGTGAGCAGGCTGTGCCATCACTGGTCAAACTGTACGATGTCATTCACTCCCATTCTGACTGGCTGCCACATAATATGGGTGTGGCTTCACCGGTTATTAAGGCTAAAGGAATCGATGATGTGCCGGTTGTTGCCTTGACGTTATGGCGCAATCAGGCGCTAGGTGGTGGCGTTGAATTGACGCAAGTGGCGCACGCGATTGAAGCGGAACTAAAACGAGTACCCGGTACACGTGAAGTCTCGACATTGGGTGGGACACAGCGCGAGGTGAGGGTGTTGTTTAGCCCGGAGAGCCTAAATGCTTATGGCTTGTCTATGCAGGATGTGCGTAGTGCGCTGCAATCGGCTAACGTGTCGCAAAATTCCGGTGCATTAGTGCAGGGGAATCGCGAGTTGCTGGTGCAAACTGGAAGTTTTTTAAGCAATGCCAGTGATGTACGTCAATTGGTTGTCGGGGTATCTGGCGGCAAACCGATATTTGTGAGTGATATTGCAGAGGTGCAAGATGGTGCGGATCAGCCGGGTAGTTATGTCTGGCTGGGAACAGGTCCTGCCGCTGCGGATAAACAAATCAAAGCCCATGGTGAATTTGCTGCTGTGACGGTTGCAATATCCAAAAAACCTGGCGCTAATGCAGTGGAAGTGGCTGACAAGTTGCTTAGTCGTGTGGAAGAGCTCAAAGGGTCGGTTATTCCGTCTGATGTTGAAGTCAGTACCACGCGCAATTATGGCGAAACGGCGAATGACAAAGCCATGAAGCTCATCAAGAAACTGTTGTTTGCCACATCAGCCGTGGTTGCGTTGGTTTGGTTCGCAATGGGGCGTCGGGAAGCACTCGTTGTGGGGGTCGCAGTGTTGTTGACCTTGGCCGCCACACTTTTTGCCTCCTGGGCTTGGGGTTTTACGTTGAATCGGGTGTCACTGTTCGCGCTGATATTCTCCATCGGTATCCTGGTGGATGATGCGATTGTCGTGGTTGAAAACATACATCGTCATCGGGCGTTATCGCCGGATCAGCCTTTTGCTGAAATCATCCCTAAGGCGGTGGATGAGGTCGGTAGCCCAACGATACTTGCGACTTTTACGGTTATCGCAGCCTTGTTGCCCATGGCTTTTGTCAGTGGTTTGATGGGGCCTTATATGAGTCCGATACCGATCAATGCCAGTATGGGGATGTTGATTTCTTTGGCGGTGGCATTTGTCATTACCCCGTGGTTAGTGCAACGTTTCGCAGGATCACATTCTATCGCAGAAGTGCATGACACCCGTACGCATGATTTTTTTTCCAGGCTGCTCACGCCCTTTTTGCAAGGCGAACAGAGTAAATCTGCGCGACGTAAACTATGGCTGGGAATACTGGCTGGTTTACTGGTGGCTATTTCGCTAGGTGTTGTGAAACTGGTTATTTTGAAAATGTTGCCGTTCGATAATAAATCAGAATTTCAAGTAGTTGTGGATATGCCGACCGGTACGGCGCTGGAGCAAACCAATGCGGTGTTGCATGAAATCGGCGCTTACCTTGCGACCGTTGAGGAAGTTACCGACTACGAGGCTTATGCGGGTTCTGCATCCCCCATCAATTTTAATGGTCTTGTGCGGCAATATTATTTACGTAGCGATGCCAATCAGGGCGACATACAGGTGAATTTGCGCGATAAGCATCATCGTAGTCGCAGTAGTCATGAAATCGCTACAGCCATGCTGAAACCTATCCAGAAAATTGCGACTAAATGGGGGGCGAAAATAAAAGTTGTGGAAGTGCCGCCAGGGCCGCCTGTTATGTCGCCTATCGTTGCTGAAATTTATGGCCCGGATTATGCCGGCGCACGTCAGGTTGCGACAAAAGTGC
Organism: uncultured Nitrosomonadales bacterium; assembly: GCA_903861075.1. Taxonomy (GTDB): domain Bacteria; phylum Pseudomonadota; class Gammaproteobacteria; order Burkholderiales; family Gallionellaceae; genus Gallionella. Next base: position 468 of record CAIOSY010000085.1, on the reverse strand, counting down.
GCGCGCAATTTGCTAAAACGGAAGGTATTGTTGCTATCGATGATACGGTAACGGAAGCGGCTGATAAGTTGCAGTTGCGCATACTTCAGAGCAAAGCTGCACTGCTGGGTGTTGCCCCATCCGATATTGTCGATGTAATCGGTGTGGCACTGTCAGGGCAGGATGTCGCCACCATGCATGATGCCAGTGCCAAGTACGCATTACCACTACGCATGGCGTTATCGGGTGAATTACGCACTAATATGGATGAAATATTAAAACTCAAAGTTCGTGCAAAAGATGGCACATTGGTTCCTCTCTCGGAGGTGGTGCAGCTGGAAAAGGTTGCACGTGATTATCCTGTCTATCACAAGGACTTATTGCCCGTGGTGTATGTTTTTGGTGATATGGCAGGAAAACTGGACAGTCCGTTGTATGGTATGTTTGGCATCAATGGCAAAGTGGCTAATAGTACTCTGGAACAGGGAG
>CAIOSY010000084.1 GCA_903861075.1 uncultured Nitrosomonadales bacterium | reverse complement strand
GACTTCTGACTGTCCAGCTTGCTCTGGAATGGGTGTCCAGCTTGCCGTGGAATCACTGTCCAGCTTCGCCTGGAATCGGTGTCCAGCTTGCTCTGGAATGGGTGTCCAGCTTGCCGTGGAATACGCAGATAGGTTCTCAGATAATCCAGCCGCCGTGTTTTCGGCCGTCTTCGGTGGGGCCGAGCGCCCCTTGGCTTTACGTTATGCGCACAAAACGACATCAACCTTTCTGATTTGCGCAAATCTTCAGCCATCTTGTTATGGTGCCGGCTAAAGTAGGCGCCACGATGGTGCTCTCAGATGATGGCTGACGCAATAAGAATACCAGATGAAGACTAGCGCTAGTCAAGTCAACCTTTCTGCCCTATTGAACCGGTAATCAGAGGCAATGAACGCGGATAACCAGAGAGACCAGGCAATCTATACACTCAGCGCCAGACTGGAAAAGCTCTCTAAACTATATAAAGAGTGCTACCTGTCATTTGGAAGAGGGTCGGTAATGGCGTATGCCATAGATATAATCGAAAAGGATGGTCCTAATAAACATAATTATAGAACAAAGAAAGAAATTCTTGATTTATTTGATGCCCCGTCAGATAACGACAAATTGTCGCTAATGATAGGCAACTACAATCAGAGAACCGAAGGCATAATGGTACTAATTACTGATTTTTCCAATGCAAGTTATTTTATTACTGTTAATCTATCATAAGCGTGCGCATAAGATGGCGCTGAACCTGACGCCCGGCCGGCATGGTTTGGAGGGTGCCAGCCGTTTTGGCCCGCAGGGTTCGGCTTGCGCTTCATGGGCCGCTGCCACCATCACTACTACGTTAGGCTCTCGCCTTATGTCGTCGCAATAGGGATTTCATAATGTAAGCGCCAGGGCAATGCGGGCGCCACTCGTAAAGACATAAACAATGGCAAATAAGAACTCAGACAATTTGGCATCAACAATAGAACCATATCATTTCATTTCTTGTCAATCCGACAAGACCAAATTCAATTGGTTTGCATTCGAGTTGGCGTGCGAGATTGAGAGTGCAATACCATCCCGGCTAAATGGCCGTCTGTCGAAAAGCGGATATACCAAGCAAGCACTCAACACGTCATGCATAAGACTGGCGACTTTATTGCAAGGTGTGATACTCAAGAAGTTGAGAAATGATATACCAGAAATGCAAATAAACTATACCGAAGTGGAGGTAGCATTTCCAGGACTAAGCGATAAAATAATTAATGAACTATTGGATTGCACAGTAACTGCTTGGGGAAATTTACTAAACATCTGTGTCTCATGTCCATCTGCATGCATTTCGCATAAAAACGATTATTGCAACATGTTTGATGATGAAATTCAATAATCCGATGGTTTTACCGGCGTGGTGGTGCGCATCCAGGCATGTATCGCCGGTGATCGGTGCCTGCGAGAAGGACGACGGCAGCATCCGCAACCCGAAGCTGTACCTGCAGGCATCGACCCATATCCTATCCTGGGTTTAACAAGAGCCATGTTTCCACTTAACAATCATAAGGTTACTGCGTACTTGTGTTTTTTGTGCCCAGTTTTGCGCAGCGGTCAGACGATCAGTTTCTTGGTGCCTCCTGGGGCTGGGGTGATCTTCAATGCTTGGTAGAGTTCCATCAACGCGGGCTCGGGAACGGTGCTCTTGCGGATATGGATTGCACGCCCG
>CAIOSY010000083.1 GCA_903861075.1 uncultured Nitrosomonadales bacterium | reverse complement strand
GCAACGCGCCGAAGTGGATATGACTGAATTCTTCCGCGCTCTGGCTAACATCAAGCAACTGGCACCAGACGTAGCAACGCTACACCACGCCTTTTATCAGGATGCGCTGTATTACAATCACCGTGAATTATGTGCAGATTGGCTGAGCGCTTATGCGGCGCGGCTGCTAACACAACAAGAATCCGATGATACGCGTCGCAACCGGATGAATCAGGTCAATCCGCGCTTTATTCTGCGCAATTATCTGGCGCAACAGGCGATTGATGCGGCGATGCACAACGATTTTTCCTGGATAGAAAAACTGATGGCCTCGGCGCGCCGCCCCTATGAGGACGATCACCCCGTTGAACTCATCGCCAAACGCCCCGACTGGGCACTCAACAAACCCGGCTGCTCAATGCTGTCCTGTAGCTCTTAAAACCTTTCTCTTCCACGAAAGGCACGAAAGACACGAAAAAAATCAAACCCAAACCTTAAATCATTGGTGTTTAATGATTATTTAGTAACAATTTGAATTTATTTGTTTTTTTGTATTGTTCGTGCTTTTGCGAGCATCTGCTATGCAGATTGCCTGCGAAAACCGTTTCGTGTATTTCGTGGACAAGGTTTTTCAGCCGATGATTTTCTCGCCAGCGAAAAGTTGAGGAACAGTTTCGCGGGCGCGGACTAGATGGATGGTTTCTCCATCTACCATTACTTCAGCGGCACGAGGACGGGTGTTGTAGTTGGAACTCATGCTCATGCCATAAGCACCGGCTGACATCACTGCCAGCAGGGATTGCGGGGAAATCGCCAGGTCGCGCGAATGACCGATGAAATCGCCGGTTTCGCAGATGGGGCCGACCACTTCATAGTTTTGCGGCGCATAATCTTCGCAAACCACCGGCAAAATAGCGTGATAGGCATCGTACAAGGCGGGACGCATCAGATCGTTCATCGCCGCATCGACGATGGCAAAGTTCTTTTCCTCGCCCGGCTTGATATATTCGACACGCGTGAGCAACACGCCAGCATTGCCGACCAGCACCCTGCCCGGCTCCAGTATCAGTTTTTGTGTGCGACCTTGCAATGCACCCAGCAGCGCAGCAATGTATTCAGCGATGGCAGGCGGCGTTTCATCGTTATAGCAAATGCCTAAGCCGCCGCCTAAATCGAGATGTTCCAGTTCTATCCCTTCTGCGGCCAGTTGATCCACCAGCACCAAAACTTTTTCCACTGCCGCGATAAACGGACTGGTTTCGGTCAATTGAGAACCGATATGGCAATCCATGCCGGTGATGCGCAGATTAGGCAAGGCAGCGGCTTTGCGATACAAGGCAATCGCCTCGGTGTACGCCACGCCGAATTTATTCTGTTTCAGGCCGGTCGAAATGTAAGGATGCGTTTTCGCATCCACGTCCGGATTCACGCGCAAGCTAATGGCGGCGATCTTGCCCATACCGGCAGCAACTTCATTCAAACGATCCAGCTCTGCTGCCGACTCTACGTTGAAGCAGAGAATATCAGCCTGCAAAGCCTGCCGCATTTCCGCAACCGTCTTGCCCACGCCGGAAAATACCACCTTGCGCGCATCGCCACCCGCCGCCAGCACACGTTGCAATTCACCGCCTGAGACGATATCGAATCCGGCACCCAGGCGGGCAAACACGTTCAAAATCGCCAGATTAGCATTCGCCTTTACGGCATAACAAATCAGATGCTCCCGGCCTTGTAAGGCATCAGAAAACTGATGAAAGCCGGAAGTTAACGCAGCACGGGAATACACATAACAGGGTGTATCATACTGCGCTGCGATCTCCGTCAGGTTGACTTGCTCGGCATACAATTGACGATTTTTATATTGAAATTGATTGCTCATGATTATTTAACCGTTGAGGTAGCAGGAATGCCTGATGCGGCAGCAGTGTGTGAGACAGGCAATCTCAATGGACCTTTTCGTCCACAACCTTGCAGCAACAGGCCGATAGACAGGATAATAAGCAAGCCAGTTTTAAAACCCATGACACTTCCCTAAAAATTTAAAAGTGCACGATTATAAAGGTTTCCCATGAACGAAAGCGAATTCAACCTATTAGCCGACGCAGCGCTAGATAAAATTGAAACAGCCTGTGACGCATGCGGCGTCGACTGCAATCGCAGCGGCAATCTACTCGAAGTCGAGTTCGACAATGGCGCGATGATTATCATAAATCGCCATGACATTAACAAAGAAATATGGCTCGCAGCCAAATCAGGCGGATTTCACTATGCCTATCGGGATGGTTTATGGCTGAGTCAGCGTGATAACAGCGAACTGTTTACCCGTCTGAGTGAGCTATTTTCCGCACAAGGCGACGCAATAAGCTGGTAGCGAAAAAGATCGAATTCCTCCTGTTGCACGGAACGGCGCATACTTCCCCGGTCAGTCTTTCTCGTGCGTTATCAAGCAGCAATTGTCGCCTGTCAACGGTCGAAACACTTGTTCATGCACTTGGCATGAGACTCGTTTGCGTGGAAGACAATAGCCTGGCTGAATCGCTGATCAAAAGGGATGTGTTCTGTTGGATAAATTCGGTGTTATCTGGATGACGGCTACCGGCCAGCCTGAAAAAATTGCGGACATGGTTTTAACCCCAAAGCAAATTTGCATCACAAACCCGCAACGCCGCATTTTGGCCGCGCTTCTTGAGCGTAGCGTTAATGTCCGGGGTATGCCAATCATCTTAAAAACCTTAGTTCGATCCGCAGATTACGCAGATTCCCTCAGACTTTCAATCAGTTAGTTGATAACGTCGCCAGATCACTTCACGTAAATCATCAAGTAATTCAATCACTGCCAGTACCTGTTCCGCCGTTCAGTCTTCCTGAATCAGAAAGGGAATACCTTGCTGCAATCCCGAGGGCAATAGCCAAGGTTTCATGATTTTCCCATTCGTGATTTGCGGGTACGTTGCTCGGCGCGCTCCTTGGCCTCTTTCAATAGGTAGGATCTGACCTTATGGAACACACGCAGGATTTCAAAGATGAGGCTATTGCCACGCTTGAGCTGATTCCCCGCGCACAAAGAAAACACCGCGCACCGGATATCGACGGCTTTAACCAAATGCTGTTATCTATAAGATCGTCTTTCAAGCGGCGTCAACAGTACATTGCATCACCGTGACGTTTAGATCCTCAATCACAATCATCGCGCTTCAAACAAAGCGGGGGGCAATATCACAAGCGATAAGATTTGAGTTTCCGGCGCAAGCGTTCATAATCGGGACTCAGCCCGGCTACCACGTTCCAAAATTTCACAGAATGGTTCATCTCGCGCAAGTGCGCCAATTCATGCACCACCACATAATCGATCAAATCCATCGGCAATTTAATCAACTGCAGATTGAGACTCACATTGCCTTTTGAGGAACAACTTCCCCATTGCGTTTTTGCAGAAGACAATCGCACAGACAGGGGCAACACGCCTAATTTCATTGAAAAATAAGCGATACGAGAAGTAAATAAAGCCATTGCCTGTTGCTGATACCAAACCGTGACGGCGCGCTCTACGCGCAAAGCAGTCATCTCGCCGCGAAATGATACGTGTAGTTCTTGCTGGCGCTGCACCGTGATTGCGAAATTCATCGTCGGAATAATACGTAAAATAAGCACATCCCCCAGATAAGGAATTATCTCCCCATCCCGCCACGCTAGTGGTTCGACTTTAAGCGATTGCCAACCCGCAAGTTTTTCAACTACCCAACTTGCTCTATCCTGCAACACCTCATTTAGCCAGTGTTCTGTCGCGCGTAGCGGAATACTCACAGTCAAACCACGATCATCTATGCGCAAACCGATACTACGACGTTTGCTACTACGTTTTAAGGTGTAAGCAATAGACTGACCTGCAAGAACAGTGGCACGTTGCTCGACAGCCAGGTGTTTGCGAAGCAAAGCAGACTCACTGGCGCCGACATGAGAGGGAGCGCTACCCGGCGATATTAAATTACTCAGCTTTTTCAACATAAGGTCTTTAAAATATTTACTTTTCTTCACCTTCGCCACACGATTAAAAACAGGCTTAATGCACTAATTGTTTAATTTCGTTTTCAATCCAGGTTTCAGCGCGCAGGTTGATTTCATCCGCCTTCAGCCCCCGACTTTCAATTGCATCACCAATACTCATGGTAATCAAGCCCGGTTTTTTTATAAAAGAGTTGCGCCCCCATAAGCGACCTGCATTGTGCGCCACAGGAATAACGTTAACGCCAGCGGAAACGGCAAGCAAAGCGCCCCCAATTTTATATTTACCTCGCTGACCGAAGGGTATACGTGTGCCCTCAGGAAAAATCACAACAAAAAATCCTTGTGCCAACCTTTGCTTACCCTGCTTTAACAACTGTTTTACCGCCCCCTTCCCGTCGCTGCGGTTAATGGCTATCGGACTGGTCATAGCCAAACCCCAGCCAAAAAAAGGAATCCACAACAACTCACGCTTAAGCACCCATGCCTGCGGCGGAAAGATAGCCTGCAAAGCCAGCGTTTCCCAGGCTGATTGATGTTTGCACAGCACCACACAGGGTTGAACTGGAATATGCTCAATACCGATTACCTGGTGACGAATACCGCAAACAATCCGCAACACCCAAAGCATGGTACGGGCATAACTGGAAATCAGGTGATAACGCGTGAGCGGTGAAAAGGGAAAGGTCAGTATTGCCAAAGTAGAAAACAGCGGCGTAAGCAGGAACTGCAAGAGCAAAAAAATCAAAGATCGAATCACTAACATTTCATTCCTGCCTGACCGGTTTTAACAATTCTCCAACCATCGCAGCCAGATCAGAAAAAACCTGCGTCCCCACGGGCAAACCACCGGCATCCTGAGTATTCTGGCCTTTTCCCGTGAGCACCAAATATGGATTCGCGTTCAAAACCGCAGCAGGCTGCAAATCACGTAGCGAATCTCCCACGACCGGCACACCGACTAATGAAACACTATAACGCGCGGCAATTTCTGTGAGCATGCCCGTATTGGGCTTGCGACAATCACAATGACTATCCGCCGTATGCGGACAAAAAAACACGGCATCAATATAGGCGCCCGCCAAAGCACAGGCTTTGTGCATCTTATCGTGTATTGCGTTTAGCATAGCCATATCAAATAAGCCACGCCCGACACCCGATTGATTAGTCGCCACCACCACACGGTAGTCCGCCTGATTAAGCCTTGCAATAGCCTCCAGACTACCCGGGATAGGCCGCCACTCTGCAGGAGATTTAATAAATTGATCGGAATCGAAGTTAATCACGCCATCACGGTCGAGAATGATAAGTTTCATATTTTATTAGTAAGTGGTGATTGGCGGGCGGGAAGCGTTGCATGCTTTTACTAAGCACTGACGACTTCCCATTGTACTTATTAAGACGCTAATCTGGATAAATCGGCCACACGATTCATAGCCTGATGCAAACGTGCCAACAAAGACAATCGATTTTCACGTAATGTTGGATCCTCGGCATTAACCATCACACCGTCAAAAAAAGCATCCACAGGCTCACGCAATGCCGCCAATACTTGCAAAGAAACGGTGTAATCACCCGATGCAAACGCTGCGTCAGCACGGGGTACGATCTGCGCCAGGGATTGATATAAAGCGAGTTCAGCCGCTTCGGGCAATAGTCCGACATCAACGTTTAAACTGACTTCACCGGCTACTTTTTTCAAAATATTCCCGACACGTTTATTCGCAGCGGCAAGCGCTGAGGATTCGGGCAATGCGGCAAAAGCGCGCACCGCGTCGAGACGCATTGGTATTTCACTCAGACACTGCGGTCTGAGTGCGAGCACCGCATCCACCTGATTAGCCGTAAATCCTTGTTCGCGCATCATACCGCCCAAGCGTTCAAAAACAAAAGTCTCAACATCCGCATGTGCATTATTGAGCAAGCCCTGAGGAAAACTGGCAAATGCCCGTGCAATCAGTTCAGATAAATTAAGCGGATGTTCCATCATCATGCGTATGACACCCAACGCATGGCGACGCAAAGCAAACGGATCCCGATCACCCGTAGGTATCTGACCAATACCAAACATCCCTACCAGCGTTTCTAGCTTATCCGCCAGGGCAACACAAACCCCGACAAGATTACGCGGCAACTCATCTCCGGCAAAGCGCGGCTTATAGTGATCTTCAATAGCGTAAGCCACCTCATCGCAAATACCATCATGTTGCGCATAATAACGCCCCATAATCCCTTGCAACTCAGGAAATTCACCTACCATATCGGTGAGCAAATCCGCTTTAGCCAGCAAGGCCGCCTGATCCGCCTGTAACGCCAGCCCATCACCCGCCAATAGTTGGCCGATGCCACGCGCAAGCGTTTGCACCCGCTCCACCCGCTCGCCTTGTGTGCCCAGTTTATTGTGATACACCACACGTGACAAACCTAAAACTCGCGCATCCAGCGGTTTTTTGCGATCCTGATCGAAGAAAAATTTAGCATCTGCCAGGCGCGGACGCACCACACGCTCATTTCCTTCTATCACCAGACTCGCATCAACCGGGCTGATATTCGACACGATTAAAAATTTATTGGTTAATTTTCCGGAGGCATCGAGCAAAGGGAAATATTTTTGATTGGCCTTCATGGTCAAAATAAGACATTCGGCAGGTACAGCCAGATACTCACTTTCAAATGTTCCAACCAGAACATTTGGACGCTCAACCAGTCCGCTTACCTCATCGAGCAAGGCATCATCATGAACCGGCTTAAGCCCCAGCTTGCCTGCCGCCAAATTAAGCTGACGGACAATATCAGCACGACGCTGACTAAAGCTTGCAATCACCGCCCCTTCGGTTTCCAGTTGATGAATATAGCTGTCGGCATTTTCCAGAATGATATTTGCAACAGCGGACTCAAAACGATGTCCCTGTGTGGTATTACCGGCAACCAATCCCAATGCGCTGACCGGGATAATCTTGACGCCATGCAATGCGACCAGACTATGTGCCGGACGCACAAAATTAACCGTTTTCCAGCCATCCGCATTCGGATCAGGATAAGTCATGACTCGCGCGATGGGCAGTTTGCCAATTGCTTCATTAAGCGCCAACTGCAAACCCGTATGCAATTTAACACCGGCAACAACGCTCTCAAAATACAGCGCTTCCGCCTTACCCTCCATCACCACTTTGAGTTCAGGTACAACCGAGGCATCAGCACCCAGACTTGCCAATTTTTTAAGCAAAGCCGGCGTCGCATTACCCTGCTCATCCAGTCCGACTTTTAATGGCATAAGTTTCTGCGACACCGTCTTGTCAGCCGCCTGTGCAAATACGCCCTCTATATGCACGGCTAGGCGGCGTGGTGTCGCGAATCCAGTCACGAGAGTATCAAACAAAGTCAAGCCTTGCGTTTTTAAGCTCGTGGACAATACTTCAGCAAAACTTTCACCTAATTTTTTTAATGACTTGGGCGGCAATTCTTCAATGAACAGTTCTACCAGTAAATTTTTAATGCTCATGCTGTAACTCCTTCGGCAGAATCGGCAGAACTTGTGGCAACCCCCCCCGCTTTACTCAAAACCGGTTTATTGATCTGCGCCAACACCTCACTCGCCCACGCTTCCGGCGCCATCGGAAAACCCAGTCGTGCCCGGCTATCCAAATACGCTGCGGCAACACTGCGCGCCAGATTGCGTATTCTGCCAATATAAGCCGCACGTTCAGTCACCGAAATCGCACCGCGAGCATCCAGTAAATTAAAACTGTGCGCCGCTTTTAAAACCTGCTCATAGGCCGGCAGCGCCAATTTATTTTCCATCAGATGTTTGGCCTGTTTCTCATGGCTGCCGAAGGCGAGCAACAAAAATTCAACATCACTGTGTTCGAAGTTGTAAGTAGATTGTTCAACTTCATTTTGATGATACACATCTCCGTAACTCACACCCTTCGTCCAGACCAGGTCATAGACGCTTTCCACGCCTTGCAAGTACATCGCCAGACGTTCCAAACCATAGGTTATTTCTCCGGTAATCGGACGGCAATCAATCCCGCCAACCTGCTGAAAGTAAGTAAACTGAGTCACTTCCATCCCGTTGAGCCACACTTCCCAACCCAAACCCCAAGCACCCAGCGTTGGATTTTCCCAGTCATCCTCAACAAAACGGATGTCATTCTTTTTAAGATCAAAGCCCAAAGCTTCAAGCGATCCCAGATACAACTCAAGAATGTTGGCGGGAGCCGGCTTGAGTACAATTTGAAACTGGTAGTAATGCTGCAAGCGATTCGGATTTTCACCATAGCGGCCATCTTTGGGACGGCGCGAAGGCTGAACATACGCTGCACGCCAGGGCTCAGGACCCAGTGCACGCAGGAAAGTCGCGGTGTGGGAGGTGCCCGCACCGACTTCCATATCGTAAGGTTGCAACAGTGCACAACCTTGCTTGTCCCAATAATTCTGTAGTGTCAGGATGATTTGCTGAAAAGTAAGCATGAATGAACCGGCCAGATAAACTAAAAGTAGTATTTTACGGGTTTTCAAGCAATCGCGTCAGTCCAGTCGCGCAATCTCATCCAATGCAACGCTAAATATCCCTTTTCCAAATAATACGCAGGTCTCAACGCGAGAAAAACAATCCCTGATTCACGTTATTTACGCATACCACTGGCATTCTTTATCCAACACTCGTATATTTCGTACTGTGGTAATTTATTTTGGTTAAGCGGCTTACAATAATTATTCGGGGGAGAAAATCATGAAACTGGGCGTCGTATTGATGTTTGTTTTATCTATGGGAATCACCGGGGTTGCGAATGCCGCCGGTGAAATCATTATCAAATTTAGTCACGTGGTCGCCCCTGACACCCCCAAAGGTCAGGCGGCCGAACGATTTAAACAACTGGCAGAAAAACTGACCCACAACCGCATCAAAGTCGAAATTTACCCTAATAGCCAACTTTATAAAGACCGTGAAGAAATCGAAGCCTTGCAAAGCGGCGCGGTACAAATGCTCGCCCCTTCTATGGCCAAGTTTGGCCCCATGGGCGCACGCGAGTTTGAAATATTTGATATGCCGTTTCTTTTTCCCAATCAAGACGCTTTACATCGCGTGATGGACGGGGATGTCGGAAAAAAATTATTTGCCAAACTCGACACCAAAGGCATCACAGGCCTCGCCTTTTGGGATAATGGCTTTAAGCAAATGAGCTCTAATAAGCCTATGCACAGCGTTGCGGATTTAAAAGGCTTAAAAATGCGCATCCAATCTTCAAAAGTATTAAGTGCACAAATGAAGGCGCTAGGCGTAAATCCACAAGTCATGGCATTTAGCGAAGTCTACACCGCCTTACAACAAGGCGTGGTGGATGGCACTGAAAATCCCGTCTCCAACTTTTACACCCAAAAAATGAATGAAGTGCAAAAACACATGACCATGTCTAATCATGGTTATCTGGGTTATGCCGTCATCGTCAACAAAACTTTCTGGGAAGGTTTACCTGCGGACATACGCAGCGCGCTGACAACGGCGATGAAGGAATCCACCGCCTTTGAACGCGACATTGCACAAAAAGATAATGATGATGCGCTCGCGAACGTTATTGCCGCCAAAACAACCACCGTCTACACCTTAACGCCCGCCGAACGAGCCGAATGGCAAAAGACCTTACTGCCACTGCAAAAGGAATTTGAATCCGTAATCGGGACGGATCTAATTCAAAGTGCCAATGCAATCGCAGCACAAATCTCCCGGGAACAAGCCGCAAAAACCCTCCCAAAAAACAAGTAAACAACGCCCCTACCTGATTGGACGCCGCTATGATCAATCGTTTTTTAAATCACTTCGAGGAGTTTCTGATTGCCAGCTTTATGGCAGCCGCAACACTCGTTACATTTGCCGCTGTGGTCATGCGTTACACCACAGGTTCGGGTATCGACTGGGCACAAGAACTGACCATTTATCTATTCATCTGGATGGCTAAATTTGGTGCCGCCTATGGCGTACGTACCGGCATTCATATCGGCGTAGATTTTCTGGTTAACTGGGTACGTCCCTCAATCCGGCGCATCATGGTTAGTATCGCTTTGTCACTCGGCATGATATTTACGGGTGCTATCGCCTTTTTTGGTGCACGCTGGGTCATTTTCATTTATGGCACAGGCCAGGTATCACCGGATTTGGAAATGCCCATGTGGATCATTTATCTGGCCATTCCTTTCGGCTCAGGATTGATGTGCTACCGTTTCATGCAAGTGCTAACCGGTTTTCTTAAGGACGGCGCACTCCCTACACACAGCTTCGGCGGACACACAGAGGAGGCGACTGCATGACTGCCCTACTTATCATCAGTATTTTGCTCATATTACTGCTCACCAGCACACCCATTTCCATTGCACTGGGAACGACGGTACTGATTTACTTACTGGCGTTTTCTTCATTCTCCATAGACACCGTCAATATCATTTCACAGCGTCTATTCACCGGTCTTGAGAGTTTTTCTATCATGGCTGTACCCTTTTTCGTGCTTTCCGGGCAATTTTTAATCGACGGGAAAATCGCAGCCCGCATTGTGCGTTTTGCCTACAATCTGGTCGGCTGGTTACCCGGCGGTATGGCAATGGCAGCGGTATTGGCTTGTGCTTTTTTCGCCACCATCTCAGGATCAAGTCCCGCCACGGTGATGGCGATCGGATCGGTCATGCTGCCTGCCATGATCAAAGCGGGTTACCCAAAACGTTTTTCCATTGGGGTTATCACCTCAGCAGGATCACTGGGGATTTTAATCCCACCCTCCATTGTCATGATTATCTATGCAGTCGCGACATCCGAGAGTGCGGGGAAAATGTTTATCGCCGGCATCATTCCCGGCATTATGCTGGCCATTATTATGATGACCCTGGTATTCATTCAGGCAAAACGTAAAAACTTCCCCACTATACCCAAACCCAGTTCCGCCGAGTTCTGGCTTTCCTTCAAGGATGCCTGGGGTGGAATTTTACTGGTTGTGATCGTCATAGGCGGAATCTATGGCGGGATATTCACGCCGACAGAAGCGGCTGCCGTTGCCGCCGTCTATGCGTTTATCGCGGCAAAATTTTTCTATGGCGATCTTGCCTGGCGTGACATCCCCAAAACCTTGCTCAGCGCGGCCAACACCAGTGCAATGCTGCTATACATCATTACCAACGCGATATTATTCTCGTTCTTAATGACTTCCGAGCAGATCCCCCAGGAAATGTCGCAATGGGTCGTAGCGCAAAACTTGCAACCCTGGATGTTCCTGCTGATGGTGAATCTGGCACTGCTGGCGGCGGGACAGTTTATGGAACCCACCTCTATTGTGCTGATTTTAGCACCGCTATTTTTGCCGATTGCCAAGGCCATGGGTATCGATCCTATCCACTTAGGCATCATCATGGTAGTCAATATGGAGATCGGCATGATACATCCACCGGTAGGGCTCAATCTATTCGTCGCCAGCCACCTGGCTAAAGAAGGACTAACCGAAGTCTCGATTGCAACCTTACCCTGGGTAGGCGTCATGCTCGTGTACTTAGGTTTGATTACCTATATCCCTGCCATATCGACCTGGCTGCCGCATCTGCTCTATAAATGATGAGCCGCATCCTAAAACGACTATAACGAGAGCCCCCATTTCAAACAATCTAATGGATAGAATCAACACCCTCTGCGGCATACAGCGGCTAACGCACAGGCAAGGCTCCAAACGAAAAATAATACGGTACGACCCTGACAGAGTTGAGCAATCCGCCTTCTGAGGGTGGCAGGCCTAAGCGCGCTGCATCCTGCACGGGTTTGATTTTTAAAAAATCACGAGATAAACTAAAAACGCCATTACGCCACTGATATACCTCATTAAGTTTTTCAAAATAGCTATAAGCGTGGTGATGGTCATTGTAATAATCGGAGAACTGCCCCCGCCCCAAATAAATGGCATTCGATCCTTCATAACCTATCTTCTCATAGCTTAGCGTGTCCGTATTTAAAAAATAAACCCAGTCACCCGGCACAAAATTCATCGGTTTGACATCGTCAATTATTTTGAGCAACTTACCCGGTTGATTCAGTGTCGAGGCATCAAAATCTTTTTCAAACGCCCAGAGTCTTGCCGGCTCGATGCCTACTAAAGGCTCTTGATCAAGCAGCAGCCTTTCTTCAATTCTTTGTGCCTGCTGCGGTGATTGCTTGATACGCCGGTAGTAATCCAACACCCCCTGCATCACGACCAGTTTAGCCGCCGTATAACAACCAATGGCATAGTGGCGCTGATTCATAAATACATCATTGAGTGCGACATAAAGAGGATATTTCTTTTCTGGCGTGCCGTCCCGCCAATACTTTTTATTCCACTTCGCCTCCCCCCCGTTAGGCCAAATCCAGTTTAACTCCTGCGCCCAGGCGACGATATTCTGACGAACCCCGACGTGGTCTTTCAATGCCTTAATATCGCACGCTTCCGCTTTAAATTCAGTCCATCGTCCATGTTGAAGCAGCGCCAGCACGATCTCTTTTTGTGACACGGTAGTCAAGTGATGATGACCACCATTACGCGCAGGGAGCGTGATACGTATATCCTGGATTTTGAGTTCAGGGCGTGCTGAAAAGTCCAGCGTCGTAAAATCTGAGGTAGGCGTATTGAGGGTATAACGCAAAACACCGTCATTCGAGGAGTGGACAATCTCATCCGGGGGAATGCCTAGCGTAGCAAAATAACCCGCCAGACTGGACTGCATGCTTGCAACTTGCTGTGGCTGACAAAAGAAAACCATCCCACCCGCATACGAATCAAAGCTCACAAGCAACAACAATACTATTTTAAGCATAGATACCCCTAACACAACGCTGAGCGATCGGTAAATTAGGGGGACGCTGATTCTATCCTATCAAGGCAAGCTTTTCCAAACGCGTAAGCTTTTTGATCATAATCTCGCGTTTTAAGGCTGAGGATCTATCGGCACAACTTTCCACAAAGACCAGCCTTACAGGGGTACGTGTGCGAGTGTACCTGGCCGCAGTTCCCGCATTATGCGACGCAACACGCTTATCCAGATTATTACTTATGCCACAGTACAGGGTATCGTCCGCACAACATAACAGATAGCAAACCCAATCCATTTTAATGTCTCACGAGCACACGTGATTTGTATTTCTGCCAGATCCTACCCCCTGCCAGAATCAACACTATCAGCAGCAACACTGCCCGATTACCCCAACGTACATAAGGTGTACTCCCCTGATAACCTTGCACCATCCCTTGCAGCACCGCCTGTTGATGTTGAGGTAACTGCTGAAGCACGTGCCCTTTGGCACTGATAATTGAGCTGACGCCAGTATTGGTCGCACGCAGCATCATACGTCCTGTTTCCAGTGCGCGAAACTGGGACATCTGATTATGTTGCTCTGCCGCATTAGAATGACCAAACCAGCCATCATTGGTCAAGTTCACCAACAACGTGGCCTCGGGCAGGGATGAAATGACCTCTTCGCCAAAAACATCTTCATAACAAATATCCACCGCCACCCGCTGCCCGGAGACTTTCATCGGTTCTTGTTTATCCGCCCCCCGTGCCAAATCCCCCATAGGGATGCTGAGCACATCATTGATCAACCAGCCAAACACCGAACGCAAGGGAATAAACTCACCAAAGATTACCAAATGATGTTTTCGATAATGGGGTTCGGGTAAAAAAGCATTTTCTGACGCACCCAATGTAAAGACACTATTGTAATAGCCACCCCGATCACGATCAAACACACCGATCAGCATATCCCCTCCGTTACGCTGCATTTGATCGCGCAATTCATCCAGCAAATTCTGTGGCACTTCATCACGCATCATCGGCAACGCCGTTTCAGGAAGTATGATCAAATGCGCCGGATTTTGCATCGCAAGGCGACGATAGGTATCCAGAGTGATGGCAAGTTCATCTTCATTGAATTTAATGTCCTGTGGAATATTGCCTTGTACCAGCGTCACGGAAAACGGGGCTGAAAACGGTGTCGTCCAGTCCACACTGCGCAACATAGAACCCGCACCCCATAGCGCTACCAAAGCGAACAACGCAACACGAAAACCCAGATCATGTAAAACGGTGCGGCGATATTGCAATATGCGAAAGAAAATAAAAGCGAGCAGACCCGCACACATTGCCGACACCATAGAGACGCCATAAACGCCTATGAGTGGCGCATAACCTGCCAGCGCACTGTTGCTATGTGCGTATCCCAGTGTCAGCCAGGGGAAGCCGGTGAAAATCATGCCGCGTAACCATTCGATCAGCACCCATACTGAGGGCATCAAGCCAATCAACATTAAGGCGGCGGACGGCGGGACAAGTGGCTTAAAACGCGCTTGTAAATAACCGGCCAGAGCGGTGAACAAAGCCAGGAAAGCTGAAAAACCCAGCGTCGCAGGCGCGGCTAACGCCATCGGCATCCCACCAAAATCATGAAGCGAGACATAAATCCAATTAATCCCGGCACCAAACAACCCTAAACCGAAGAAAAATCCCAACTGTCCGGCACGGCGTGGTGTATCACAGCGATACCAAAGGAAAAATAACACCGCCTGCGCGAATAAAGGCACGGCAAATAGACCGAACGGCGCGAAACCGAAGACACACAAAGCGCCCCCGATGAAAGCCAAACTCATATCAAATAATTTCATACCGAAATTCCGTTGCCGTGTAATGACTAAACCCCGATAGAATAACCCATTCACGGCACCTTCAGTCATACCCGCAAAAAATAGCGCCCGCATACTGCGACAAAATGTCGCAGGGGATAGCGATTGCGCTCGTATAAAATAGCCGTATAAATTATAAAAACGCTTACAGGGAGCCGTTCCATGTCATTTTTTCGTACTTCATGCATCATAGCCTTCGCACTCGCGATCTTCGCCACTGGCAACGAGGCCTACGCCTGCGCCGCCTGCGGTTGCACCTTATCCAAAGATTGGGAAACACAAGGCATCACCAGCAAACCCGGCTTTTCCGCCGACCTGTCCTATGACTATCTGAACCAGAACCAGCAACGCTATGGTTCCGGCAAAGCCTCAGGCGCACTGATCAACACATTGAACGCGGCATCACAGGAGATTGAAGCATTTACCAAAACTCAAACCCTCACCGCTGCGCTTAACTACACAGGTGACGTCATCGGGATTAGCATTCAACTTCCCTTCGTTAACCGCACACACGGCACTTATGGCAATCCTGCGGGCGTAACCGGGTCAGTTGGAACCAGTTATTCCAGCTCTAACGACACTAGTCTGGGTGACGTGCGCATCATCGGACGCTACACCGGTTTTTCTAATGAAAAGACTTCCGGTATCATCGGCGGCATCAAACTCCCTACCGGCAACACCGGCGCGACATTTACTGCGGGCAGCAATGCAGGCGCGCCACTGGATTCCGGTTTGCAAATCGGCACCGGCTCAACCGATGTCATCTTCGGCGGCTATACATCAGGCTCAGTCGAAAGATTCGGCTGGTTTGCCCAAGGCACTGTGCAACACGCCGTTGCAACCGATCTGTCAACGACTGGCACTTACCGCCCGGGCGATGCCTACACATTAAACGCCGGCCTGCGCTATGCCGAGTTTGGCGCAAAGATCACGCCTATGCTGCAACTGAACATCATCAAACGTCAGGCAGATACCGGCAGCAGCGTGCCGAAAGATGCACTTGATCTTACGACTCCCGTCAGCGGTGGAACCTTAGCCTATCTGGCACCGGGCGCATCGATGCGTTTGGGTGGCGGCACCTCGGTCTACGGCTTCGTGCAACTGCCAATTTACCAATCAGTCAATTCGCTACAACTCGCACCGCAATACACCTTGACCTTAGGTGTGCGACAATCCTTCGAATAATTATTTCGAAAGTTTACTGTGAAAATCATACCCGCACGCTTCATCAGCCAAACACTGTTCGCCGCACTGCTGCTAGGTTCGCTAACGAGCTGGGCGGGAGACTGGTCGCTCAAGGATACGGCCGGGGTACGTTACAGCCTGGCCGGCCTGCAGGGTCGTTGGGTATTGGTCAACTTCTGGGCGCCCTGGTGTCCGACTTGTCTTCAGGAAATACCGGACCTCATCACGCTGCAAAAAAGGCCAGATGTGCAGATCATCGGCGTTGCGGTTATGTATAAAACCAAAAAAGAAGTGACAGACGTTGTCAAAAGCCAATCTATCAACTATCCGATTGTATTTGGCAACGAAGACATTGCCAGTGATTTTGGCAGTATGCCAGGTATGCCAACCAGCTATTTGTATTCACCTGCAGGCAAGCTGATCGGCCAGCATTCAGGACCGTTGACGCTTGCCGAGATTGAATATGCTATCGCGCACGAAGGCTCGACACTGTTCGCCCGTTAGCTACTGAGTGATAAAAATGCGGCATTAAGCCTAATTTTCCATTTTAATGTCGCGATTCGCGCTGCTTTGTGCTTAAATCGCGCCTTATCTCAATCTGTCTCGCAAAATCACCATGGAAAAAATTCGTCTCTCCAAACGTATGTCTGAACTTGGCCTGTGCTCACGCCGCGAAGCGGATGGCTTTATTGAAAAAGGCTGGGTTGATGTCGATGGAGAAACCGTTAGTCTATTAGGCACCAAGGTCTATCCCAACCAGCAAATCACGCTGCGTACTGCCGCTCAAGTTGTTCAGCACGAACGCGTCACCATCTTAATGAACAAACCCGTAGGTTACGTCTCAGGCCAGGCTGAGCACGGCTACAAACCCGCCTCGGCTCTGTTCGATGAATCGACTCACTGGAAAGAAGATCCTTCACCGATCAAATTTCATCGCAGTCAAGTCCTCGGTTTGGCCCCGGCAGGGCGTCTGGACATCGATTCACAAGGCCTGCTCATCTTGACTCAGGATGGTCGTATTGCCAAACGTCTGATAGGTGAAGACTCGACCGTAGACAAGGAATATCTGGTACGCGTACAAGGAAAGCTGGCTGACAGCGGACTGGCGATGTTATGCCAGGGCCTAAAACTCGACGGGGTCTATTTAAAGCAAGCCAAAGTGTCATGGCAAAATGAAGACCAATTGCGTTTTGTACTGCGCGAAGGGAAGAAACGGCAAATTCGTCGTATGTGTGAACTGGTCGGCTTAACCGTGACAGGCCTAAAACGCATACGCATCGGCAAAGTCAAACTCGGTTTACTGCCAGCAGGACAATGGCGCTATCTGGGTGAAAACGAGCAGTTCTAATGTTATAACAGACTCGCCAGCAACTCTGCCAAATCGGCCGGCTTATAGAATATCGGCCATGTAAAATGCGCCGATTGTTTGATAAACTCACTAGAGGTATCACCGGTCACCAACACCGCGCGTATCGGTTTAGCTGTTCTGGCTTGCAACTGATTTAAAAATGCCATGCCATTCATCGTACCTGCCAACATGTGATCGACGATATAGTAATCTGCTGCGGTGATATCCGCATCTTCCAGCGCGTCTTCTGCCCGCGAGAAACACCGGACAGTCCCCCCTATGAGTGTCAAACACTGAACGGTAGCGCCAGATAATAACGCATCATCTTCTAACACAACAAACTGCGCACCCTCAACCCATGAGGTCGTATTCACCAGTTCAGACACCCCCACGCCCTCCTCTTCCATGACAACCCGTGGCAAACGAAATGAAAATACCGTCCCGCGCCCCAAACGAGAGCTGAGTTTAATCTGGCTACCCAATACCGCCAAAGTCCGCTTAACAATAGACAGCCCCAGGCCTACTCCTCTTGCTCTGTCTCGACTGGGATTATCGATTTGATAAAACTCATCAAAAACATGATTCTGTTTCTCATCTTCTATACCGATACCGGTATCCCACACCTGAAATAACACCCCGGCTCCTCGCAAGCGCGCACTGACTAAAATTCCACCATAAGGCGTAAATTTGATTGCATTTGCAACCAAATTACTCAGTACCGACTTTATTAGACCTAAATCAGCATGAACGAACAAGGGGGTATTCATCGGAAAATAGAGTTTAAAACCGATGTCTTTTACTTCTATTGAAAAAACCTGTTCCAGCCAGATCATCAATTCCGTCACATTGATAACGGTCAGTTCAGGCGTAATAGCACCCGCATCCAACTTGGATACATGCAGCAAGGTATCGAGCAATCCGGAAAAGTTCACCATTGAAAACTTCAAACTTTTAAGCAAATCTTGCTGAACCGTATTGATTTGCGTAGAGCCAAGCGCATAAATAAACATATTCGCAGCGGCCAGCGGCTGCCTCAAATCATGACCCGCGGCAGCCAAAAATCGTGTTTTAGATTGATCTTTCTCCTTCAATAGTTTCATCGAATGAAGCAGTGCAACTTCGTCATTTTTTTGACGTGTGATATTCAATAAAGTCAGCACATAATTAAAAATTATGCCATCGGAATCCACTACGGCGGTGATACTTTGCCAGGTCGGCACCGGCACGCCATCCGCACGCTTGCACCACACCTCACCTTGCCAATGATGGTCATGCAGGGCGAGCTGCCACATCAAATGATTTTTTTCATCCACTTGCTTATCGTCATTTAGCATGGTGACAGACTGACCAACAACATCTGTTTTTGTGTAACCGAAAAGTTGGGTAAACGCCGTATTGACCCTGGCAATATTCAAGTCCCTATCTAACACAATGATGCACTCTTGCGTTTCAAAGGTAGCGGCAGCAACACGCAAGGCGACCTCGATTTCTTTTTGATGGGTAATGTCGATATGCGTGCCGACCATACGGGTAGGACGCCCTGACTCATCGCGGGTCCATGCCATCCCGCGCGTTAAAATCCATTTATAGTTCCCGGACTTGCAACGCAAGCGATGCTCATTACTGTATTTTACAGTCACACCATTCAAGCATGCGTTAATATCCTCTTGAGCCTTTTCAAGATCATCAGGATGCACCCGGCTTTCCCACTCAGAGAATTCATTAGCCAGCTCATCATCGGCATAGCCTAGCAGAGCTTTCCATTGCGAGGAGTAGCGCACATTTGCATTGATAACATCCCAATCCCACATACCATCACCTGAACCTTCCAGCGCATAAGTCAGTCGAGTCTCATTTTCATGCAATAAGTCTTCTGCTAATTTTTTATCGGTAATATCTTTATGGGTGACAATAAGACGAGTCGGATTATTGTGAGAAAATGACATGACACGACATAAAAACCAATTTTTTAGCCCGCCGACACGACAACAATATTCCAGAGAAAACGGCACTTTATCATCTTGCAACACGGATAAAATCCCCTCCTTCATCCTCCCTGCACAAGCCATATCAGAACAAACATCACATGACACTAAATAATTATCACCTTCCAAAGCGCCCATCATACGGTTACTTGCAATGGCATTTTTCCAGTTTACATTCGTCATCAGAATGACACCCTGCCTGTCCAGAATGGCGACACACTCCGATAAAGAATTCAGTATGGCGGCATAATAACGCTCTGATTCAATTTGCGTTTCTTGTGCTATGGTACTGAGCGTCTGTTCATATTCCAGGCGCTTAGCACTTTCAAAGTCCAGTAACTTTTGTGCCATCCGGCGGATTTGTTCCACATACACCGCCAAAATCATCCCCAACAATCCTAACGAGATGACATAAAACCAATCATTCACCCAGCCATAACTGTTGCTTGTCACATCGACATTGCCCGACACGGTCTTACCTACCCACATTAACAATACAACATACAAAAAAATGCTCGTCGTACCTCGCATACCGATACGTAACGCCGGCCATAGCATTAACAAATACAGCCAACCCGGCCTGATAATCAGCCCCCATGAAAATGCAAGGCCAAAATGCCAATCTAAAAATACGATGCCCACCATCAGTGTCGCCAGTGTAAAAATCACCCCGAACTCAAGTTTATGTTGTAATTTTTTAGAGGATGCGCCATGCCAGGCAAGAATAAAAGGCGTGAGCAAGAGCACGCCGAGCACATCGCCCATCCACCAGCGTATAAAAGTCGTTTTAACTTGGGAAAGCGGAATTACGCCTTCCATATGCAAAGAGAGTGAACCCAGACCGGCCGCAATTAAAGCCGAAAAAACGCCGCCAAAAATAAATATTCTTGCCAAACTGTTCAAGGTTAAGCGCGAAATATCAAACTTAGCATCACGTTGAATAAGATAAGCACCCACTGCGGCGGCCAAGGCTGAACCCAGTGCACGAATGAGACTTAAAAATACAGCATCACCCCGGAACAAATAACACGCACATGCTCCGAACGCGACAGCCCAGACGTAACTGCGTCCGGCTATCAATATGACGGCTAAGGAAAAACCACTGGCAAGATAAAAAATACTCCCGTCATAACCTGAATAACGAAGCACTATCCATGAAAGACAACCATAAACGGCAGCGACCCCTGCGTGTTTCAAAAAAACCATTATTGTCATCATTTCCTCGTGACACGGTAGGGAGCATCATCTTGATGTAAACGAAATTATAGGCAATCCTGATATTTTACATAATCAGTGAAAGCTGTTTGTTACTAAGGGAAAATCTGACGGGCGGGGCAATTGAGCATAGGCACGATGTTAAGCTACGCGATGCAAGAACCCACAGTGCGGATGTATTGAAAGTGTGAATTAGCGTGAGCGGTGTAGGGCGTTGATTATTGAAAAAAAACTGCGCTCAATGATGAGAGGAAATCAAAAAGGCTGATATTAATCATGGTCCAGGGCTTGGTTTATCGCACTGTCTATCATTTCAAGCAGCTCGATAACAATCTTATAGTTGGTCACTAGCAGTTGAATATTCATATCAAAATGCGGGTTTTCATGAGCCAAACCATATTGGTTGATAATAAAATTCAAGGCATCGTTCAGCCTGGATTCATCGTCTATCAAACTCACAAAATGTTCTGACCACTTGACGTTTCGTGTCAGCAGCTTTAACTTCACTCGTTCCAAACTATCACTAGAGTGCGTAACATAATAATCCACATCAAAATAGCGAGCGTTTTGATGTTTGCTCCTGGCGTTATCCTTAGAAACTAACAATCTGAATGCAGAAGAGAAACTTCCATAGGCGCGGCTGACCGCATAAACATTGAGTTTATAAAACAAATGCGGCCCGCCTGTAAAATCACTGGCGAGCAGCAACGAAAGAGACTCAAGCTGCTCCAAACAAGCATGGGTTATTTTTTCTGCTACTTTATTTCTCATAGATAGTAATAGATTACAGGAAAACAGGGGAAATCCTACAGCTCATAGAATAATATCACCTTTTCAAGCTATATTATTACAGTTTTTATTACGGGTTTTCTAAAAACATTTACACGAACCTCTGCTGCCTGGCTTGCGTTAGCAATGCGGTTTAACCTCAAAATCTATTCCAGCCTGCTCGCGACGCGATCCTGATAAAATATCCCCTACGCAATTACCCTCATCCCCATGCCTACTCCTTTAACACCCAAGCGCGAGCGCTATTTACTGCTAACCCTCGCCGCCATGCAGTTTTCTCACATACTCGACTTCATGATCATGATGCCGCTAGGGCCTATTTTGATTTATGAGTTTGGCATCACCACGCATGAATTTGGCTTTCTGGTCGCCTCATACAGCTTTAGTGCTGCTTTTGCCGGATTGCTAGCCGCAACCTTTGTCGATCGTTTTGAACGAAAACGCCTGTTATTAACGATATTCGCGCTATTTGGTCTGGCGACACTGGCGTGCGGTCTCTCGCCCAGTTACACCACATTACTGATTGCGCGAGGATTAGCAGGTGCGTTTGGCGGCATACTCGGCGCAATGGTGCAAACACTGGTTGGAGACTTGATCCCCTTCGAACGGCGCGCCAGCGCCACAGGCGTTATTTCCGCCTCTTTTTCGCTTTCTACCGTAGCAGGGGTTCCTTTATCGCTTTGGCTGGCCTCTCACTTCCAGTGGCGCGCACCGTTTATTCTGATTGCCTGCACGACCGTGGTATTTATGATCATCG
Organism: uncultured Nitrosomonadales bacterium; assembly: GCA_903861075.1. Lineage (GTDB taxonomy): Bacteria > Pseudomonadota > Gammaproteobacteria > Burkholderiales > Gallionellaceae > Gallionella. The sequence goes on along the minus strand of CAIOSY010000083.1, from coordinate 8,589 downwards.
CACTGCGCCACCTGCCGGATGTACGACACCACCTAAGCCAGGAAAAACGCGCACACCACTTCTCCGCAATGTTTGAAGTGTTACGTGATGGCAATCATCTGCGCGCGCTGATTTTCACCATGCTGATTTTGTTTTCAGGCTTCACCGTCATTCCTTACATCACGCTTTATGCGGTATCCAACCTCGGCATTCTTCAACAGGATATTTTCTACATCTATCTGGCGGGGGGCGCCGCAACACTGATCACATCACGCTTCATCGGACGATGGGCCGATAAAGCCGGAAAAGTGAAAATTTATCGCCTCTTGGCGGTTGCCGCGACCTTCCCTTTGTTCGCGGTCACTCATGTCAAGGCAGCGCCCCTATGGGTTTGGTTAATTTATACCACGTTATTTTTCGTGCTCATCTCAGGACGCATGATACCGGCGATGGCTATCATTACTTCGGCTGCGAAACCAAAATTACGCGGCACATTTATGTCACTCAATTCTGCTACGCAACAATTGGCCAGCGGCCTTGCCGCAACTCTCGCAGGGTTTATTACTACGCAAAATGCAACCGGACAGATCGCGGGATATGACAAAGTAGGTTATGTTGCTATTGCAGCGAATCTACTGGCGATTGCTTTTGTTTCGCGCATCGTGATGCACGATAAAAAGTAATCAGTTGAAAGAACAGGAAAATTAGCATGGAGCGGGTGAAGGGGATCGAACCCTCGTATGCAGCTTGGGAAGCTGCCGTTCTACCATTGAACTACACCCGCGTGATAGGATTGCATTTTAGCGCAAATGAGAGGTAAATTGAAAGTGATTACTGTCTTTATAAATGGCGTCGCACGCCAATTGAAGGATTCTTACACCATTGAGGTGCTGATTGCTGAATTGGGCTACACAGGGCGTCGCATCGCACTTGAGTTAAACGGCGATATCGTGCCACGCAGTCTATATGCTGAACGCGTCGTCACAGAAGGCGACAAACTGGAGATCGTCGTCGCAGTGGGTGGAGGTTAATGGCAGGATGCAGGATGCAGGATGCAGGATGCAAAATTTTAATTACGATCAGATTTAACAGGATAACAATATGAACGACCCGCTCATCATCGCAGGACAAATCTATTCATCAAGATTACTCGTCGGCACTGGAAAATATAAAGATTTTGACGAAACGCGCGCGGCACTGGACGCCAGTGGCGCGCAGATTGTAACGGTTGCGATACGTCGTACCAATCTGGGTCAAAATCCTGACGAACCCAATCTGCTCGATGCCGTACCCATGTCAAAATTTACTTATTTGCCAAATACCGCCGGTTGCTACACCGCCGAGGATGCCGTACGCACACTACGACTGGCTCGAGAATTATTAGATGGCCACAGCCTGGTCAAACTTGAGGTTCTCGGCGATCCGCAATCTTTGTACCCTAATGTCATTGAAACCCTAGCTGCGGCAAAAACACTGGTAGCCGAAGGCTTTCAGGTCATGGTCTACACTTCCGATGATCCTATCATTGCACGTCAACTCGAAGATATAGGCTGTGTCGCCATCATGCCGTTAGCGTCTCTTATCGGCTCAGGCATGGGCATTTTAAATCCGTGGAATTTGCAGCTCATCATGGACAGAGTAAAAGTGCCCGTGATCGTCGATGCGGGCGTGGGTACAGCCTCTGACGCTGCCATTGCAATGGAACTCGGATGCGCCGGAGTACTGATGAACACTGCAATTGCAGGCGCACAACAACCCGTTTTAATGGCCTCGGCCATGAAACAAGCCGTTGAAGCGGGACGCTGCGCTTATTTAGCCGGTCGTATGCCAAAAAAGCTCTATAGCGCGAGCCCCAGCTCACCGACGGCCGGCATTATCGCCTCAGTACGCGGATAAGTTCGATGACCAATACCGACGATCTTACCAAGCGCCACATCCGCAGTTTCGTACTCAGGCAAGGCCGTGTCACGGTAGCCCAACAGCGCGCCGTTGATACACTACAACCTGTTTTCGGCATTCCTTATACGGCAGCGCCTCTGAACCTTGAAAGCACATTTGGCCGTGCCGCTCCAAAAATTCTGGAAATCGGCTTCGGCATGGGCGACAGTACCGCAAGCATTGCCCAGGCCAATTCTGACAACGATTACCTGTGCCTGGAAGTGCATACGCCGGGCGTGGGCAATCTATTCAAAGTAATGGGCGAGCAGAACATCAGCAACATCCGCATCATTCAGCACGATGCAGTGGAAGTGCTGCGCGACATGATAGGTGATGGAACACTAGATGGCGTGCATATCTTTTTCCCTGACCCCTGGCACAAGGCGCGTCACAACAAGCGCCGGTTGATTCAGGCACCGTTTATCGAAAAACTAATGCACAAGCTCAAACCGGGCGGCTACATCCACGTTGCAACCGACTGGGAAAACTACGCCCAACAGGTGCTACAGGTCTTGAGCGATGAACCCATGCTTAAAAATACCGCGACCGACTACGCCCCCCGCCCCGATTATCGCCCGCTCACCAAGTTCGAGAAGCGCGGCATCAATCTGGGGCATGGCGTGTGGGATTTAGTCTTTATCCGTCAGGAAGATCTCTAACAGGTCATTCAAAAAGCGCTGACCTTGCAAGGTTGGGTTGATGCGAACAATGTCGCGGGATAACAGCCCGCGACATTCGGCATCGAGCAGTTCACGCTGAATGGTAAGTAAAGACAAGCTGGTACGTTCGTTGAATAAGCCAGGCTCAAAACCTTCATTCAGACGCAGCGCATTCATCATAAATTCAAACGGCAACTCATCACGACTGACTTCATTTTCAGTCTGTATCGGCGCGCCTAATGCGACCTGCTGCATATAAGCTTGCGGCTGTTTGTAGCGCGCCTCGCGGATAATTTTATCGGGAAAACTCAGCTTGCTGTGCGCACCCGCACCGATGCCTAAATAGTCACCGAATTTCCAATAATTGAGATTGTGACGGGAACGCCGGTTCGGTTGCGCAAAGGCTGAAGTTTCATAATGCTGGTAGCCGTTCCCGGCCAGCAATTCCTCGATGGCCTGCTGCATATCGGAACTCGCATCATCGTCCGGCAGAGCAGGCGGATTGCGATAAAACAGCGTATTGGGTTCGAGCGTCAGATGATAAGCGGACAGATGTTGCGGCTTGAATGTCAGCGCGGTCTGCACATCCTGCAAGGCCTGATCCAGCGTCTGACCCGGCAGCGCATACATCAAATCGAGATTGATATTATCGAAATGACGCTGCGCAATGGCGATGGCGGCACGCGCCTCATCGGCGGTATGAATTCGCCCCAGCGCCTGCAAGTGTGCATCGTTAAAACTCTGTATGCCCATAGACAAACGGTTTACGCCCGCATCACGAAAAGCGGCAAATTTACCGGCCTCGACCGTGCCGGGGTTTGCCTCCAGCGTGATTTCCGCATCAAGCGATAGCGGCAGCAGCATGCGCACCTGACGCAGTATTTCCGTGACGGCGTCGCCGGAGAGCAAGCTGGGTGTGCCGCCACCGAAAAATATCGTGTAAACCTTGCGTCCCCAGATTTTCGGCAAGGCCATTTCCAGATCACGGATCAAGGCGGCAACATATTCCTTTTCAGAAAATCCACCGCGCGCCTCATGAGAATTAAAGTCACAATAGGGGCACTTTTTCACGCACCACGGCACATGAATATAAAGCGACAGTGGCGGTAGTACCGTAAAAGCCACCGATTTCGAAATCAAGGAAACGGGGATCATGCCACTTTCAGGCGCTGCAACAGCACCTTCATGGCCTGCCCACGATGACTGATGGCGTGCTTCTCTTCATGTGTCAGCTCTGAACTCATCTTATTCCATTGCGGCAACCAGAACATCGGGTCGTAACCGAAACCGCCCTCGCCTCGTTCCTCGTGCGCAATTTCACCGTGCCATTCCCCCTCGGCGATGAGGGGCTGCGGATCATCCGCATGCCGCACCAGCACCAGCACGCAATAATAATGAGCGCGCCGATCAGCCTCACCCTGCATATCTCGCAATAGTTTCTCATTATTGCGTTGGTCTGACTTCGGATTCTCACCCGCATAGCGCGCGGAAATCACGCCCGGCATGCCACCCAACACCTCAACGCAGATACCCGAATCATCCGCTAACGCCGGCAACCCGCTCAGCCGGCTGACGTGGCGTGCTTTGGCCAGCGCATTTTCGATAAACGTAACATGCGGCTCTTCCGCTTCCGAAATACCCAGTTGTGATTGCGTCACAACTTCTATCCCTAACGGCTGCAACATATGGGAAAATTCGCGCAGCTTACCGGCGTTGTTAGACGCAATGATGAGTTTTTTCACGGGTTTATTCCGACAGCGCAGCCTGCTGAATTTTGATCAAATCCGCAATACCGTTTTGCGCCAATTCCAGCAATTGATCCATTTCGGCGCGTGAAAAAGCATAACCTTCGGCAGTGCCTTGCACTTCAACGAAATGACCGCTGCCCAGCATCACCACATTCATATCGGTATCACAGGCAGAATCTTCCAGATAATCCAGATCGAGCACCGGCGTACCCTGATAGATACCAACCGAAATCGCGGCAATCGCATCGATAATCGGATTTTCTTGCAGCAAGCCTTTTTGCATCAAACAGGTCACGGCATCATGCAAGGCAACGTAAGCGCCGGTAATACTCGCCGTGCGCGTTCCGCCATCCGCTTGAATCACATCGCAATCAATTTGTATAGTGCGCTCACCCAGCTTTTTCAAATCCACCACCGCGCGCAGGCTACGGCCAATCAGACGCTGAATTTCCTGGGTACGGCCAGATTGCTTGCCTTTAGCGGCTTCGCGCTGCATGCGGCTACCGGTCGAGCGCGGCAACATGCCATATTCCGCCGTCACCCAGCCTTCACCGCTGCCTTTTTTATGGGGTGGCACACGCTCTTCAACACTGGCGGTGCAAATAACTTTAGTGTCACCGCATTCAATCAGCACCGAACCTTCGGCGTGTTTAGTGTAATGGCGGGTAATGCGTATTTCACGCAACTGGTTTTCTTGTCTTGAACTTGGGCGCATAAAAGTGGTAAGTGGTAAGTGGTAAGTGGTAAGTGGTAAGTGGTAAGTGGTAAGTGGTAAGTGGTAAGTTATTTTATTTCGAGAACGCAAATAACAGGATCGTTCGTTAAGTGTAATGGCTCGTCCGGCCCCCAACGCAGCGCCACACCCGTCGCATTATCAGCCTGTCCTGCCTCAAGCGCCACAGCACGTACAAGCAGCTTATTGAGTGCATCGGCAACAGGCGAGACCGCAAAGGCTGCCGCTAATTCCTTATCAAGGAAAGGATCATGTAAACCATCGCTACTCAGAAAAATCACATCGCCCGATTGCAAATCGATAGGAGCGGCAACTTCAATCTCAAACATATCTTCTACCCCCCCCAGACAATTTGTAATCTGATGACGGCGAGGATGGGTGCGTGCTTCTTCTTCATCAATCACACCGCATTCCAACCACATTTGCACCATGGAGTGATCAAGTGTTCTGGTAAAAATACGACCCCGACGAAAAACATAAAGGCGGGAATCACCCGCATATCCCCAATAGAGCTTACCCTCTTGAATCACTGCCGCAACACACGTTGTGCCGGGGAAAGTTTTATCTTTTTTATGCGGCAATCCCATGATGTCCTGATGAGCGGCCCGCATGGTATCTGACAAAAAACTCAAAGGATCTTGAAGTGGACGCTGTGTGGAAAATGCGCTGACAAATTGTGTTATCGTCATATCGGCGGCAACTTCACCGTTCAAATGCCCGCCCATACCGTCAGCCAGCACTAACAAGATTGCCTCGTTGTTATAGCAATAAGCAGCACGATCCTGATTGTATTTACGATTGCCAATATGACTGGCTTGATGGATAGAAAATTTCATAGGGTGTAATCGTAATATAATGCACGCTCAACGCACAGCGTTTTATTTATTTCCTTCACTTTGGAAGACTACTACACCATGATTTTAAGCATGACCGGTTATGCCAATACCAGTTCAGATTTTGTCGCCGGCTCATTGTCACTGGAGCTGCGCGCAGTCAATCACCGTTATCTGGATATTCAATTGCGTATGCCCGAGGAGTTACGCGTCTTTGAAGGTAGCTTGCGCGAACTGATCGCGGCGCAATTGCAGCGCGGCAAGGTTGAATGCCGGATCAACTATGCGGCAAGAGATGTATCAGGCGGCACGACACTCAATCGTGAGCTGTTGTTACAACTGGCCAACTGGAACAATGAAGTGCAGTCTGCCATGCCAGATGCCTGCGCGTTAAGCGTCGCAGACGTACTACGCTGGAACGGGATATTACAAACACCCACCGCAGACATGGACGAATTACGCAACACACTCACCGGTTTGATGCAAATGGCCTTAAAAGAATTTTCAGCCTCCCGCGCAAGAGAAGGAGAAAAACTAAAAGACTTTTTACTCTTGAGACTGGAAAAGCTCGAAGCATTACGCATCGGTGTTATGCCTCATGTCCCCGCTGCAATTGCCGCTTATGAAGCCCGTTTAATCCAGCGACTTCGTGATGCCATGCAACATACTGAAGATGATCGTATCCGTCAGGAAATCACGCTTTTTGCCAGCAAAATAGATGTGGATGAGGAACTCTCACGTTTAGCCAGCCATCTCACGGAAATGCACCGCATCCTGAAACAGGGCGGCGCCGTGGGTAAGCGACTGGATTTTCTGATGCAGGAACTCAACCGGGAAGCGAACACCTTAGGCTCAAAATCTGTCGATGCTGATGTATCTCGCAGCGCGATGGAAATGAAAATTCTCATAGAACAAATGCGCGAACAAATCCAGAATCTTGAATGATGTTTTAGCCAGTCTCACACCATCGCAGAAACCCACCTAAAGCCGCTATCCATGCGGCTTTGTCGTCGTGCCAGCTCGTCAGGAGCGAAAGGATCAAGCGCTTGCCGATAGTACGAGGGATGGCAACGACGATATTTAATTCGAAGGCGGAATTTTCAAAGGCAATGTCACGACGAATTCAGATCCCGCACCTTCAGTACTCATCACCTTGATTTCACCGCCCATTAAACTCACCAACTTCTCGCAAATACTCAAACCCAGCCCTACCCCACCCACTTTCCGTGTCGTGCTCTCATCGGCCTGGGTAAAAGAATGAAACACATGCGGCATCGACTCGCTTGATATGCCTATGCCATTGTCAATAACACGTAAAACCAGACCGGGGAAATCTTGGATTTTCTTATCAAGTTCAACGCTCAGTTGAATCTGACCAATATGATCGGGACGATTACGGGTAAACTTGGTCGCATTGCCTAACAGGTTTAATAATATCTGGCGTAAACGCGCTGCATCACCGTCTATCCAGCGAGGCAGATTCGGGGCAATAGATACATTAAATTTGAGCGATTTTGCGTTTGCATCAATTCGCATCAATTTCACGACGGAGTCAATTACCGTTAAAAGCGCCATAGGTGCATTTTTAATCGTCATCCTGCCTGCCTCTAACCGGGAATAATCAAGGATGTCATTTAAAGTACCCAGCAAGGACAACGAAGATGTCTCCAGGAGAGAAATGAAAAGTTCCTGATCCGGCTTAAGTGGCGTTTGTTTCAAAATATCCACAACACCGATTATGCCATTGAGCGGTGTTCTAAGCTCATGGCTCATATTGGCCAAAAACTGTGCTTTCACGCAACGAGCATGTTCGGCATCCAAGCGAGCTTCTTCAGCAATTTGAATATTCTTATTTTTTTGATCGCTTAATTCGATATTGGCGAGCGTTAACTCATCAGCACGTTTCTTCTTCTCTTCATTTTGATATGCCAGCTCTGTGACATCCCAGTTCACGCCCACCATGCGTACAGCGACACCCTCTGCATCGCAAAAAACATCGGCAATCGCTTTAATCACTCGATTAAAGCCATCCGTGTGTTTGATTCTGAATTCAGTACAATACAACTTGGCACCTGCAATTGCGTCCATGCCCTCCTGAGTACAGCGTTCTAAATCATCCGGATGCAGGCGCGAAATCCAAGCGTCAGCAGCGCTGGAAAAATCACTGCGCACCGCGCCATACAGCGCAAACATCTGATCATCCCAAACAAGAATATTATCCTTAATATCGTAATCCCAGATCCCAATATTGGCTGCACGCGTGGCCAGGCGCGCAATAATGTCCGATGATACTCGATGGGACTTTTCCCTATCCGTGCTGGAAAAAATGGGCTCATGAGTAGAACCGGCTTCCCGATACCAATCTTTATGCATGGTACTGTTGCGCGCATTTGAGTTCCGCTGGTGCTGCATGGCGAGAGAAAAACGACTGAGAATATCATCCGTTTTATGTTTTTCCACATCAGACACGCCCGCACTTAAATCAGCAGAATCTATGGGATTCCTCGAAAGTGGCATCTGCGCTTCTGTTTTATCCTTATCCTCGCAGGGTATATAACTATTTTCGTAACTACTCGCCCCCAATTTCTCCTGCCAAAGCCATCTGAATGGCGATCATAGGGTTCACACCTTTATAAGCCATGGTTTGCAGATAACTGGTGATACGGCAAAAGGCATGAGCATAGATCTCTGAGCGGAAG
>CAIOSY010000082.1 GCA_903861075.1 uncultured Nitrosomonadales bacterium | reverse complement strand
CCGATCTCCATAAGCAGATTAAACTTCTGGTCTGTTCCACCCAACTCCAAATCAGATTTCAAGGCAACAGAATCATACCCCTGCACCAGTGGATAGATAAACTCATGAATGGCAATAGGCTGACCCGCCTTATAACGCTTGGCAAAGTCATCACGTTCGAGCATTTGAGCGACGGTATGTGTAGCGGCCAATTTAATGAGATCGACGGCGCTAAATTTATCCATCCACGTTGAATTAAATACAATTTCCGTTTTTTCCGGGTCCAGCACTTTAAAAACCTGCTCCCGGTACGACTGCGCATTTTCTATGACTTGCTCACGCGTTAACGGTGGGCGAGTGGCATTTTTTCCAGTCGGATCACCTATCATGCCTGTAAAGTCGCCTATCAAAAACAGGGCATGATGTCCCATATCCTGCAATTGACGCATTTTATTCAGCAAGACAGTATGCCCCAAATGCAAATCAGGAGCGGTAGGATCAAAGCCCGCCTTAATCCGCAACGGGCAACCCAACGCTAATTTTTTCTTTAGCTCCGCCTCAACCAGCAATTCATCTGAACCCCGTTTAATTAAATCCAGCGCCTGTGTCATTTCATTCATCATTTTTCAATTCAATATCAAGAGTATAAATTCACGACCACCCAAATTAGCAAGCAAAAAACTGCTTCGACCACCTGTTATTTAGCTTTTATTTGCACATTCTTCAGTTAGTACTTTGAGCAAGAGACAAATTCTGTTAAAGTTAATGCAATTATAAGTTGAAATCAGCCAAAAGTTCGTGGCAGATCAGGGAGAAGTGGATGTTAACGCAAAATGCACACAATCTAGAACGCAAAAAAAAATTACGTTGGTTTCTCACCGTATCAACCATGCCTTTACTCGGTGTGGTTACTGCTTTTGGTCTGGTTCCATCGAACAACCTCGGACTAAACACTGAAAAAATCGTCATCGAACAACTTGCACTACCTAAAACCACCTCCAATGAAATTGCTAATACAACTTTTTGGCACACTGAACGCGCTCAGCCAGGCTATACAGTAGACGAATTACTACAACGTCTCAACGTCAAGGATGCAGCCGCAAGTAATTACCTGCGTAACAGTGCTGATGCCCGCGCATTTCGCAAACTCTCTGCCGACAAAGAAGTTCAAGCCGAAACCGATACGACAGGCGCACTTATTTCACTCAGCTACCTTGGCGAACAAGGCGTAAAAGTTGTTATCAAAAAACAAGGCGATACCTTCACAGCCAAAACTGTCGCCGCACAGCTTGAGAAACGGTTATTCGTTCGCACCGGCGAAATCAAGACCAGCTTATACGCAGCCACCGACGCGGCAGGAATGCCAGAAGCAGCAGCCGATCAGCTGACACAAATTTTTAGTGGCGACGTAGATTTTCATCACGACCTAAAACCAGGTGATCGTTTTACCGCTGTCTATGAAATGACCTACAGCAATGGCGCACTGGTAAAAGCGGGGCAAATCCAGGCGGCAGAATTTATCAATCAAGGTCACGCTTACCGTGCTGTACGTTTTCAGACAGACGCAAGTCATAGCGATTACTACACGCCTGAAGGAAAAAGCCTGAAAAAAGCTTTTTTACGCTCACCTATTGCTTTTTCCCGCGTAAGTTCAGGCTTTACCATATCGCGTTTCCATCCCGTACTCAATACCTGGCGAGCACACAAGGGCGTTGATTTTGCCGCTCCAACCGGAACGCCTGTTAAAGCAACCGCTAACGGTCTCGTATCTTTTGTGGGCAAACAAAACGGATACGGCAACGTCATCATGCTCAAGCATCAGAGCAATGTTTCTACCGTTTATGGCCATCTTTCCCGTTTTGCCAACGGCTTGCACAATGGCCAACGTATCACCCAAGGCGATGTCATCGGCTATGTCGGCATGACAGGATTGGCGAGCGGCCCACATTTGCACTATGAATATAAAATTGACGGTCAACAACGCGATCCATTGCGTGTTGCACTTCCTAATACACTTCCCGTTTCGGGCGCAAATAAAGTGGCCTTTAAGAAGATGTCTGATAAATTCATTGCCAGCCTGGTTCAGTTACGCAACACCAACCTTGCCAAGCTTGATTAATTGAACAGTCAGCCCGAGTTATATATCGGCCTGATGTCTGGAACCAGCCTGGATGGCATAGATGCCGTTCTGGTTGGTTTCTACCCGATTGAAGTTCAACTCATCAGCCAACACTTTATTCCTTTTGATACGGATTTAAAGCAAGCCATATTGAGCCTGCATACACCCGCACACAACGAGCTACACCAGACTCAACTCATCGCAAATACACTGGCAGAACGTTACGCGCTTGCGGTCAAAGCGTTACTCGCACAAACTCAATACCACCCCAAACAAATCCGGGCGATAGGCTGCCATGGTCAAACCATACGCCATTGCCCTGAACACGGTTACACCGTGCAAATCGGCAATTCCTCATTACTTGCCGAATTAACAGGCATTACTGTTGTCAGCGATTTTCGCAGTAAAGACATTGCGGCCGGCGGCCAGGGAGCCCCTTTAGTCCCCGCCTTTCACGACAAAGTATTACGACACCCTGACTGGCATCGCATCATCGTTAATATCGGGGGCATCAGCAATCTGACCCATCTTGCACCCGGCATCAACACATCAGGATTTGACTGCGGTCCCGGAAATATCCTGATGGATGCATGGTGTATGCAACATCTGAACAAGCCCTATGATGAAAATGGCGACTGGGCAGCCACAGGGAATGTATTACCCTGCCTGCTTGATAAAATGCTGACAGAAGCCTTTTTCGCACTCCCTCCGCCCAAGAGTAGCGGGCGCGATTTATTCAATATGGCGTGGTTGAACGATAAATTAACCGGCAAGGAACACGCCGAAGATGTACAGGCCAGCCTGTTGGAATTGACCTGCGTAACCATAGCACACGCTATCATTCAGCAATATAGCGGCGTGCAGGAAGTGTATCTGTGCGGCGGCGGGGCCCACAACCTGACACTGCGAAAACGGCTTGCCGAACTATTACCTGAGTGCATTATACAAACGACGGGGGAGCTCGGCGTTAACGGCGACTTTCTCGAAGCCATTGCCTTCGCCTGGCTAGCACAACAAAACCTGCATCATCGCCCTGCCAATCTGCCACGAGTCACCGGCGCCCGCCATCCCTGCATACTCGGCGCAGTTTACTATGCCTAATTACTACCGTCGGAATTCAAGACCATACGCCTGCGTCGCCCCATAGCCTGACGCTTGGCTCATCATTCACCAAAGCGTTAAACATTAACATCGATTGGCAATTTTATGGAAACGTTGAATCTGGCGAACCGGCGATTGCCAGGCAATTATGAAACTAATATCGAAACGGGCAGACAGAAAATAAGTGCACCTATCCGGTTCGGCATACATTAAAGTTGGCTTAGGTAATCAGACGTTGCCAATACCACGCGCAGGTAATTTGATTTTACGGGCGAAATCCAGCATGCGCTCAATAGGCAATAAGGCTGGCGCAATCAAGCCGGCGTCAATCTGAATTTCATTTTCACCCGTTTCCAGCACATGCGCTAAATTAACCAGATTATTCATGGCCATCCAGGGGCAATGACTGCAACTGGTACAGTTAGCACCAACCCCTGCCGTCGGGGCTTCTAAAAATAATTTATCCGGGCAAAGTGTACGCATCTTGTGCAAAATACCGTTATCCGTTGCAACGATAAATACTTGGGCAACGGACTGTTGGGCGGCTTTAATGAGTTCAGAGGTTGAACCAATCACATCGGCCAGCTGCACGACCGCACGCGGAGACTCAGGGTGCACCAACACCATACAACCTGGATACTGAGCTTTTAACTGTACAAGTTCGCGCGACTTGTATTCGTCATGCACTACACAAGCTCCTTGCCAGAGCAGCATATCCGCTCCCGTTTGCTCTTGTACATAACCACCCAAATGTCGATCCGGCGCCCAGAGAATTTTATGACCTTGCTCATGCAAATGCTTGACGACAGGCAAGGCGATAGAACTGGTCACCATCCAGTCGGCACGGGCTTTCACTGCGGCACTGGTATTGGCATAAACCACCACCACACGATCAGGATGCGCATCACAGAATGCCGCAAACTCATCTGCTGGACACCCTAAATCAAGTGAACATTCCGCGGCCAAATCCGGCATCAAAACACGCTTTTCCGGATTGAGTATTTTAGCCGTCTCGCCCATAAAGCGCACTCCGGCTACAACAATAGTTTTAGCGCGATGTTGATGGCTAAAATTGGCCATATCCAAAGAGTCGGAAACAATACCTCCCGTCGCTTCAGCCAGATCCTGAAGATCTGAATGCACATAATAATGCGCGACTAGCACCGCATTCTGATCGATCAACAGCTGTTTGATACGCGCTATCAATTCCGGCTTATCTTTCGATTCCGGTTCAGACGTGACCCTGGCCCAAGCCAATGCCGTACTACATCCGGGACGATCAAAAGGAATGACTATACTTTTATTACTCATCGCACTTTCCTGACTTGCTTCAGCTTCAATAGCGTATCCCGGTTACTAGGCGAAAAAACTTTCGCTGCGGCTTCATGCAGGGGCAACCATTGATAATTTAAATGCTCTCTCGGTGCAAGGGTGATTTCAATACGGTGAGGCAACGCCAAACCGAACACATGCTCGACATTTTGCGTCACCCCTTCAGCATAGCGATGTCGCCAGTGAGGATATATTTCATAATGATTTTGCATCTGCCAGTCGCTCAATTCATAACAGTGGCTAAGCAACCCGGTCTCTTCCTGCACTTCTCGCACCGCAGTTTCATACAAGGTTTCGTCGCCATCGCGACTTCCCGTGACCGATTGCCAGTAATTAGGATAGTCAGCACGTTCAAGCAACAACACCTCGAAATCGACTGTATAAATAACGACCAGCACGGAAACGGGTTGTTTTTTACCTGACATGCGGACACCTGAAAAACATAAATCGTATAGAAAAACACCGGGGCAACATGAACATGCTAAATGATTTATACCAAAAATATCCAGAAGGGCTTATTGCGTTGCCGCCAATACACCACCGTATCATCAAAAATATCCTGTGCAATTTCCCTGTCATGAGCAGACAAACCTAATGTCGGACTTACCTGACGCAATAGCAATACATAACCGGGAGCCGCTGCCCATGACAAATCACACAACACATCGACCAGCGCATCCCAGTTTTCACCGAACTCATCCGGGTAACGCGTTGCGACAGCCAGGGTATTGAGCAAATTTTTCTTACCCTTGATCCCTTTTAAATCCGCCTCAAACAGTGCGAATCCTGCCGCCGTTGCAGCAACACGCAGTTCATCTACCTCACAATCGAGTTTATGACAGCCTGCTGCTGCCAGATTATTCAGTTGCGATACCGCCATGGTTACTCCTGTATGCGTTGAAAAGTTTGATAATGATCCGCGCTGTAGTAATACTCACCGGGCTCACCCGAAATAATACGTCTCGCCCCCCGATTATGTGCACCCGGCGTTTTCACCGTATATTCGTGATAATAACCACGCACCTGCTGCGGCAAAACACGTTCAAAATTACCAAACACCACACCATCTCTATCATAAGCAAAAGGTCCACCCAATTGAATGGCACGCAAAACCTCATGCGCTTCGCGCGGCAATTGGTTCTTTTCTATCGTCCCAACTTGCTCATGTGTTTGCCGTACAGACTTATTATGATGTGTTTGTGCTTGCCCAGGCTGACAGCCCTGCAACGCAAGCAGGGCAATCCAGATCAAACTGACTATACGCAGGAACATCAAATATTAAAGACTCGTAATCTCAGCCGTCGTCTGCACTTGCTGACGCAGACGAATGTGTAAGTCGCGTAACTGCCGCTCATCCACGGCAGAGGGCGCTTGTGTTAACAAACACTGAGCGCGCTGCGTCTTAGGGAAAGCAATCACATCGCGAATAGACTCAGAGCCTGTCATCATCGTGACAATGCGATCCAGACCGAAAGCCAGTCCACCATGAGGAGGCGCACCGTATTGCAAGGCATCAAGCAGAAAACCGAATTTGAGCTGAGCTTCTTCATCACCGATATTAAGCGCGCGGAATACCTGGCTTTGCACCTCGGCCTTGTGAATACGCACGGACCCGCCACCTAACTCAGAGCCATTCAAAGCCAGGTCATACGCCTTGGCCAAACACTTGCCCGGATCAGATTCCAGCAAAGCCAGATGTTCATCTTTAGGTGCAGTAAACGGATGGTGACAAGCATTCCAGCGCTTACCTTCTTCGTCGTATTCGAACATCGGGAAGTCCACCACCCACAACGGCTCCCAGGCATTGCCATTAATATGCCCCTTTTCATGTCCTATCTTGCAACGCAACGCGCCCAATGCGTCATTAACCACTTTTTCTTTGTCTGCACCAAAGAAAATAATGTCGCCATTTTCAGCACCTGTGCGCTCAAGCACCGCTTTCAATGCCGCCTCGTGAATATTTTTCACAATAGGTGACTGCAAGCCGGTTTCATTCGGCTGCGTAATATCGTTGACCTTGATATAAGCCAAACCCTTAGCACCGTAAATGCCCACAAACTTGGTGTACTCATCGATTTCACCGCGGCTAAAGGCGCCACCGCCTGGCACACGCATCGCGGCAATGCGACCCTGAGCTGAGTTTGCCACGCCTGCAAAAACCTTGAACGCGACATCTTTCATTACATCCGTCACTTCCGTCAACTCCAGTGTCACGCGCAAATCCGGCTTATCGGAACCGAAGCGCGCCATCGCTTCACTGTATGGCATACGAGGAAAAGGATTAGGTAAATCAACGTCCAGCGTTTCCTTGAATACGGTACGAATCAACGCTTCAGTCAAGGCCGTAATTTGCGTCTCATTCAAGAAAGAAGTCTCGATATCCACCTGAGTAAATTCAGGCTGACGATCCGCACGCAAATCTTCATCACGGAAGCACTTGGTGATCTGGTAGTAACGATCAAAACCCGCCACCATCA
Source organism: uncultured Nitrosomonadales bacterium (assembly GCA_903861075.1). GTDB lineage: Bacteria > Pseudomonadota > Gammaproteobacteria > Burkholderiales > Gallionellaceae > Gallionella. Next base: position 19,968 of record CAIOSY010000082.1, on the reverse strand, counting down.
ACAACTGTTTAAATAACTGAGGCGATTGCGGCAAGGCAAAAAATTCACCTGGATGAACACGTGAAGGCACGAGATAGTCACGGGCTCCTTCCGGGGTAGACTTCGTGAGCATCGGTGTTTCAATATCGATAAAACCGCGGCTATCTAGGAAATTGCGAAATGCGCGAGTCACCTTGTAGCGCAACATCATATTTTTTTGCATCTGAGGGCGGCGCAAATCAATCACGCGATGCGTCAGACGCACATTTTCAGACAGATTTTCATCATCCAACTGAAATGGCGGGGTAATTGAAGCATTAAGCACTTCAATTTCATGACAAAGAATTTCAATCTCGCCACTAATCAAATTGCTGTTAGATGCACCATCCGGGCGTCGACGAACCGTACCCGTAATGCGAAGGACGAATTCATTACGTACTGATTCAGCAATTTTGAACATTTCTTCCTGATCAGGATTACATACCACCTGCGCAAGACCTTCTCGATCACGTAAGTCAATAAAAATCACGCCGCCGTGATCGCGCCGGCGATGCGCCCATCCGCAAAGACTCACGGTTTGATCAAGTTGGTCGGTATTCAGTGTGCCGCAATAATGTGTACGCATATCGGTTCTCTAGGAAAAATGGGTATTAGGTGCGGCGCTTTTGTGAGTGGTCTCACCATCAGACACCACACCCATAGAAACAATGGCACGTAAAGCGACATCAACCGTCATATCCAGCACGATGGTGTCAACTTTACGTACGAAAAAATAAAAACCATTGACAGGACTGGGGGTAGTGGGAATAAAAACCGCCACATATTCATCCTCCATGCGCCCCGCTACTTCATACGGAACATTAGTTTGAAAGGCTAATGACCATGCATCAGGATGAGGATAGCGCACCAACAACACATGACGAAACGAATTGCCATTACCTGACAATAAGGTATCGCTGACCTGCTTGACCCCCTTATATATGTTGCCAACAAAAGGAACGTGCAACATGCCCTTTTCTGAGGCCGCCCACAAGCGCTGCCCGAACACATTGCGTATTAACAGCCCTGTTGTCAAAACCACAGCAAAAGTAAGAATAATACCTAAACCCGGAATATGTATACCCAGCAGAACATCAGGATGCCAACTTCTAGGCAGCAGAAGCAAAGTCTGATCCATCGTTGTGATAGTCAGATTCAACACCCACAAAGTAATACCCAATGGCACCCACACCAAAAGGCCGGTTACAAGAAATTTTTTCATTCGTCAGGCATTAGATGCGGGGCAGGAAGACGCACTCGGACACGGTGCGCACGCGGATTTAGGTTTATCCTTAAAATCTGTTGCGTAATAACCATTGCCTTTCAACTGAAAACCGGGCGCAGTCAATTGTTTGAAAAAGGTCGCTTTTCCACAATCCGGGCAGGTATTGAGCGGCTCATCGCTCATTTTTTGCATGACATCCTGCTGCAAACCGCAACCGGAACACGCATAAGCATAAATTGGCATGGATTATCCTATTATTATGAACGTAAATTGGCATTATACATTAGCGCAGTGGCTTACTACGCATCCCTATATGGCATTCAATCGGTTAAATACAAGCTTATTTGAAAAATATCACAAGATGGCATTTTTCGGCGAACTCGACAATAAGATGTATAATGTGCCCGCCCTGCGTAAAACCAATCAGCGTAGCGGTCTTCAACCAACTCCCGATCACTTCGATCACCTTATTTTCGTCTGCCCCGATTGGTGCCGCTCTTATTTGAGCGTCAGGCCGTCGCAGGAGATATGCTTTGCCAAATAATACTTCATCCATCACCTTTGCCAATTTAAATCTGGCTGAACCCATCATGCGCGCCATTAACGATGCGGGCTACACTCAACCTACCCCTGTTCAAGCACAAGCTATCCCGCTTGTACTCGCGGGGGGCGATTTACTGGCAGGCGCACAAACCGGCACAGGAAAAACAGCAGGGTTTACCCTGCCCGTTTTACATCTGCTGAATGCAAAGCCTGCCGTCAATCCCCGCACCGGCAGTCCGCGCTGCCTGATTTTAACGCCCACGCGCGAACTCGCCGCCCAAGTTGAAGAATCGGTACAGACTTACGGAAAATATCTTCCCCTGAAATCATTAGTCATGTTCGGCGGCGTCAATATCAACCCGCAAATTAAATCACTGCGCGAACGCGTGGACATTTTAGTTGCCACACCGGGACGCCTGCTGGATCACGTAGGTCAAAAAACACTGGATTTATCATCTGTTGAAATTTTAATTCTCGATGAAGCAGATCGTATGCTAGACATGGGTTTTATACGCGATATCCGTAAAATTATCGCTGCACTCCCTAAAAAACGGCAAAACCTATTATTTTCAGCGACATTTTCTGAAGAAATCAAAACCTTATCAGATGGTTTATTAAACAATCCCGGCTTCGTCGAAGTTGCGCGGCGCAACACCACTTCAGAACTGGTCTCACAAAGCGTACATATGGTGGCTCAAAAACTCAAAAGCCACTTGCTCTCACACTTGATCCAGCACAATGGATGGAAACAAGTATTGGTATTTACCCGCACTAAACACGGCGCGAATCGCTTAGCTGAAAAACTCAATGCCGATGGCATTGCCGCAGCGGCAATTCACGGCAACAAAAGCCAGTCAGCGCGAACCAAGGCTCTGGCGCAATTTAAAGAGGGTTCTATGCCGGTATTGGTTGCAACCGATATTGCAGCTCGAGGTTTAGACATCGACATGTTGCCACATGTAGTCAATTTTGAATTGCCAAATGTACCCGAAGACTATGTCCATCGTATTGGTCGCACAGGACGTGCCGGCAGTAGTGGCTCGGCAATCTCGCTAGTCGACAGTGAAGAATTACAACACCTGAAAGACATCGAACGTCTAATCAAAACCCAAATCCCCAGGGTTACGATAGATAGCTTCGTACCGCCTACCCACATTCCTGCCGAAGCACCACGCCCGCCTCGTCCGCAACACGGGCAAAAACGCCACAGCAATACCACGGCGGGGAATCGCCCTCCCCGCGAAAGTAGCGCACCTCCACGAGCACACAATCCGAATGGGCCGCGTAAAAATCCACAGAGACAGCAAGGACAGCCGCGCCCGGAACGCACAGGCCAGTCTCCGACAAAACCTCGCACCACGCAACAACCGCTACTATCTGAAGCAGCACGCCATCAAGCCATGCCTCAACCGGCACTTTTCTCGCCCAGACCTAACGTTCGACGCGGAAAATAACGGGGCTATGCAAGTATTCCCGGGAAATTTTAGTTTATTTATTTAATTCATGCTATAGCATGAACGGAGCACATACCCCATGGCTAAAACCAATTACACCTTTGAAAAGCGTCAAAAAGAACTAGCAAAACAAAAGAAACAAGCCGACAAATTACTCAAAAAAGCAGCAGCCAAGGATGAGTCTTCCACGGATGAACCCGTTCAGACCGCCATTGAAGATAACGCCACAAGTTAAAAGAGCGCGCACCACATAAAAAACGCTGTTTGATTTTCATCAAACAGCGTTTTTTATTCACACCCCAGACAACTATTTAATCAGCTTAGCCTCTTCAATCAGAACCTTGTAAGCATAACCCGCACCAAAATCTTTATCATTACGCACCACCCCCTTTACGGTGATAATATCGCCCACTTTCGCAGATTCCAGACTGGTCACTAAAATATCATTATTCTCTTCAGTACCTGACCCATCACGCAGATGCAACCAATTTTTCCCCATAATCCCGGGGTTGTACTTCACAACACGCCCGCGCACCAAAACCGGCTTATCTTTCAATTCCGTCGCATGAGTAACGACCTCAAAGACAGTACGCGCATTTATACCGACCGCTTTAGCAACAGGACTGGCGTCCAAAGCAACTTTAACAGATGCCGGATGCCCAACAGCCGATGCTCCCGACAAACTTCCAAATACGATAGTTGGAAATACTTTCTTCAGCGACTTGCTCTCAAAATTAGTCATTACCATTGCATTATCAATAGTGACTTGACTTCCCGTTTTGACAGGCGAGCGACCGACAGCGGCCCACGTTTCACCCTGGTTAGTTTTAAGACGCAAATAGGTATAACTCTCAACGTCTTTTACCTCCAGCACTTCGCCTTTTAATGACGACACAGGTTCAACTGCACTGACCAAAGTTGAAAACGCAAGCATAAAAATGAACCACAAGGCTTTACTCATCCGGAATACTCCTATTTTTTTAAGAGTGTGAGTCTACCAGCAACCCGGCTATTCAACCAATCGAATATAAAGTTCTCAGCGCCTGGCCTAGGCCTTACGCCACACCCCAGGCTGCAAATTATCGAGCGTCCAGTCGCCAATTCGATAACGTATTAAACGTAGCGTAGGATAACCTGCCGCCGCCGTCATACGGCGCACCTGGCGATTTTTACCCTCACGTATAGTCAATGCCAACCAACTGGTCGGAACCGTTTTACGCTCACGAACAGGCGGATTGCGAACCCAAAGAGACGGGGGTTCATCAATAAGATCCACTCCCGCAGGCCGGGTTGTAAAATCTGACAACTTAACCCCGTTGCGCAAATGCGCCAGTGCACTATCATCTGGAACACCCTCGACTTGCACCCAATAAGTTTTAGCGAGTTTATGACTGGGATCCGTAATCCGATGCTGAATCTGCCCGTCATCCGTCAGAACCAACAATCCTTCGCTGTCAGTATCTAAACGTCCTGCGGGATAAAATTCTGGAAGAGGAATATAATCGGCGAGTGTTGGATGAATACCATCGCGACTGAACTGGCAAATCACACCAAACGGTTTGTTGAACAGCAAAATGCGACTCATTGGTATTCCAAATTATTTCGGGTGGTTATTTTAACTCGCCTAACTTTAATATAAGCGGCTATAACAAGCATTTACCCGTAAAACATAGATCATAGCCCAATAAAGCAGAAAACTCGACTGAGTAAAATGCCTAATAAATCTCCTAAAAATACAGTTATTGGTTTTCTTGAATCTTTGCCCCTCAAGACGCACTTGCCTGTATTATTTACAGTTTTTAACAAACCGTCGTTTTTTTGGAATCAAACCAACTAAAGAGAAAAATATGACCAGTCATAAAATTATTTACACCATGGTTGATGAAGCACCTGCCCTCGCAACCTATTCTTTGCTTCCTATCGTTCAAGCCTTCACCAAAGCAGCTGGCGTGACCGTTGAAACAAGAGATATTTCGCTAGCTGGACGCATCCTCGCCAATTTCCCGGAAGGACTGACAGCGGATCAACGCATCAGCGATGAACTAAGCGAACTAGGGAAATTGACACTAACTCCCGAAGCTAACATTATCAAACTACCTAATGTCAGTGCTACACCACCCCAATTAAAAGCCGCGATTGCTGAATTGCAGTCACAGGGATTTGATATTCCCAACTACCCCGATGAACCCCAAAACGAAGCGCAGAAAGCAATCAAGGCACGATACAGCAAAGTTTTAGGCAGTGCTGTTAATCCGGTACTACGTGAAGGCAACTCAGATCGTCGTGCCGCCCTGTCGGTCAAACAGTTCGCCCAAAAAAACCCGCATAAAATGGGCGCATGGAACGCAGAATCCAAAACTCAAGTCGCGCACATGCAGGCTGCGGATTTTTATGGCACTGAAAAATCCGCAACAGTCGATCAAGCTTGCACTGTTCGTATCGAACATATAGACGGCAATGGCAACACGAACATCCTGAAGGAAAAAGTGTGCTTGCAGACAGCTGAAATCATTGATACCGCAGTGATGAGTCGTACCGCATTACGCGCATTCTATGAGGAACAAATTGCTGATGCAAAAGAACGGGGTGTACTGCTCTCATTGCATCTTAAAGCAACCATGATGAAAATTTCTGACCCCATCATGTTTGGTCACGCGGTGACGGTTTATTTCAAGGAAGTATTTGAAAAGCACGCGGCAGTAATTAAGGAACTCGGCGTCAACGCCAACAATGGTTTAGGAGATCTTTACACCAAGATTGCCAAACTGCCCGAGGCACAACGTGCCGAAATTGAAGCTGACATTCAAAATACTTATAAAAATCAGCCTGAACTTGCCATGGTCAATTCAGACAAGGGGATCACCAATCTTCATATACCCAGCGATATTATCGTTGATGCCTCCATGCCTGCAATGATTCGTGACTCAGGAAAAATGTGGGGGTTGGATGGCAAGCTTCATGATACTTGCGCCCTAATCCCGGATCGCTGCTATGCGCGCATTTATCAAGCCGTCATTGAGGATTGCAAAAAACACGGTGCCTTTGACCCTAAAACCATGGGCAGCGTACCCAATGTTGGTCTGATGGCACAGCAGGCTGAAGAGTACGGATCGCACGACAAGACTTTTGAGATTAAAGCTGCCGGTACGGTGCGCGTTATAAATGAAAAGGGCGAGATACTTTTAGAGCAAGAAGTAGCCGAAGGCGATATTTTCCGTATGTGCCAGGTCAAAGATGCACCGATTAGAGACTGGGTGAAGCTGGCCGTATCACGCGTGAGTATCACGGGCACACCGGGCATTTTCTGGCTCGATCAAAATCGCGCGCACGATGCACAGATTATTCAAAAAGTTACGTGTTATTTGAAGGATCACGACACCAGCGGCATGGATATTCGCATCATGGCGCCAGAAGATGCAATACAACACTCTATAGCACGTATTCGTGCTGGGCTCGATACCATTTCTATCACAGGGAATGTACTGCGTGATTATCTGACTGACTTGTTTCCGATTCTTGAATTGGGTACGAGTGCAAAAATGTTGTCTATCGTGCCCTTAATGAGTGGTGGCGGCCTGTTCGAAACAGGAGCGGGCGGCTCAGCACCCAAACATGTGCAACAATTTCAACAAGAAGGTTATCTGCGCTGGGATTCCCTGGGTGAATTTTTAGCGCTAGGCGCATCCCTTGAACATCTAGCCCAGAAATACAACAACAGCCAAGCCCGGGTATTGGCCGAAACACTGGATACAGCTAACGGTAAAATTCTGGAAAACAACCGATCGCCAGCCCGTCGTGTCGGTGAACTTGACAACCGGGGCAGTCATTTCTATCTTGCGCTATATTGGGCTCAAGCATTAGCCACACAGACTAAAGATTTAACAATACAGACGCGTTTCACATCTCTGGCGAAAATCCTGACAGAAAACGAAGCTGTAATCAATGCCGAATTGATTGCCGCCCAGGGCAAGCCTGTAGACATGGCTGGCTATTATCATCCAGACTTTGAGAAAACATCAAAGGCCATGCGACCCAGCGCAACATTGAATGCGGCTCTGGCAAGCATTGCATAATCTAGTTGCACAACAAAAAAGCCCGGAAAATACCGGGCTTTTTTGTAATAAAGATAAAACGTTAAGCTGCCTGAATATTAGAAGCTTGATTACCCTTAGGCCCTTTAACAATTTCAAAGGAAACCTTTTGACCTTCTTTAAGAGACTTAAACCCGCTCATATTGATCGCGGAGAAGTGTGCAAACAGATCTTCGCTGCCATCATCAGGCGTAATAAAACCAAAACCTTTTGCATCATTAAACCATTTAACCGTACCAGTAGCCATGCGATAACTTCCTTACAATGAAAAACGGGACCTCCCGCGAACTGTTTGAATCTAAGAGCGCACATGGCAAAACCAGCACTGCAGACACTTTGAATCAAACACCAGTCGTTATTTAACCCTCATTCAATATTATTTGTCAAGCAGTTGATTTTAATTTTGAACAGACGCAAAAAAATAGCTCTAATCCCCAATCAAAACCATTTGTTAAGTGTCAAAATCAGCAAACATGTCCACACAACACGAAAGCAATATTGCACTTGCGCCCGAGCGCACCCATACACGTCTACCCGGCTTGTATAAGGTCATTTTATTCAATGACGATTTTACGACGATGGAATTTGTGATTGAAGTATTGCAACGATTCTTTTCACTCAATAATGAACTCGCACAACAAATCATGTTAAAAATACACAATGAAGGTTCCGCAATTTGCGGTACCTATACGCGTGATATTGCCGAAACAAAAGTAACCCAGGTCGGCAATTTTTCAAAAGAAAATGGCCATCCCTTACGATGCGGCATGGAGGAAATTTAGAATGATTGCGCAAGACTTGGAAGTGAGTTTACATCTGGCATTTGTCGAAGCTCGCCAGAAACGCCACGAGTTTATTACTGTTGAACACTTGCTACTGGCCATGTTGGATAATACTTCTGCCGCACAAATATTACGTGCCTGCCATGGAGATATAGAAGAACTTCGCCAGACACTCACCGGCTTCATTGATAGCAACACCCCCGTAATTCCCGGCAATAGTGAAATGGACACCCAACCCACATTGGGATTTCAACGCGTTATTCAACGTGCCATTTTGCATGCGCAATCAGCAAACAAAAAAGAAATATCCGGTGCCAATATTCTCGCAGCCTTGTTCGGTGAAAAAGACTCGCATGCTGTTTATTTTCTGACCCAGCGAAATATCAACCGCATGGACGTAGTTAATCTTATCGTCCATGGCGTCAACCAGACCACACCGCCAACCGAGACCAACACTCAAACAACTTCAGCGCCAACTGACAGCGAGGATACAGCGCTCAAACGTTACACAATTGATCTTAACAAGGAAGCGCTCACCGGCAACATAGATCCGCTGATAGGCCGCGAAGTCGAACTTGAGCGTGTCATCCAAACCCTGTGTCGCCGACGCAAAAACAATCCACTGCTGGTCGGTGAAGCTGGCGTTGGCAAAACGGCGATTGCTGAAGGGCTCGCACGCCGCATTGTTGAGAACAACGTACCTGACATACTCAAAGATGCACAGGTCTATTCCCTGGACATGGGCGCCCTGCTCGCGGGCACCAAATATCGTGGCGACTTTGAACAACGGCTCAAAGCGGTACTTAAAGAATTAAAGGACGCACCTAATGCCGTCTTATTTATCGATGAAATTCACACGTTAATCGGTGCAGGGGCGGCATCAGGCGGCACCATGGATGCATCTAATCTTTTAAAACCGGCACTCTCCTCCGGAGTCTTAAAATGCATAGGCGCAACCACTTACCAGGAGTATCGCAGCATATTCGATAAAGACGCAGCCTTGTCACGCCGATTCCAAAAAGTCGACGTTCCCGAACCTTCCGTAGAACAAACAATAGAAATTTTAAAAGGCTTAAAATCGCGACTGGAACAACATCACAGCATCAAATTTAATGCGGCTGCGATTACCTGCGCTGCCGAACTTTCTGCTCGGTTTATCAATGACAGGCATTTACCTGACAAGGCCATTGATGTCCTTGATGAAGCAGGTGCAGCACAACGTATTCTCCCTAAATCCAAACAAAAGAAAACCATAGGGAAACACGAAATTGAAGAGATTATTGCCAAGATAGCACGCATACCGACACGCACAGTTTCGCATGATGATCGCAATGCGCTAAAAATGCTGGATAGAGATTTAAAGGCAACGGTTTTTGGACAGAATAAGGCGATAGATGCATTGGCAACTGCCATTAAAATGTCTCGCAGCGGCCTTGGCAATCCACAAAAACCCATCGGCAGTTTCTTATTTTCGGGGCCTACTGGTGTCGGAAAAACTGAGGTTGCTCGGCAACTTGCCTACACGATGGGTATGCCGCTGCATCGCTTTGACATGTCTGAATATATGGAGCGCCACGCCGTTTCCCGGCTGATCGGAGCCCCCCCTGGATATGTTGGCTTTGAACAAGGTGGTCAATTAACGGAAGCGATAAACAAACAGCCTCATTGTGTACTTTTACTCGATGAAATTGAAAAAGCGCATCCTGATATTTTCAATATCCTGCTGCAAGTAATGGATAACGGAACGCTCACCGACAACGATGGACGCAAAGCCGATTTTCGCAATGTAGTGATCGTCATGACAACGAACGCGGGGGCAGAGGCGCTTAATAAAACGCAAATTGGTTTTACGAAAACGCCGACGCTAGGCGATGAAATGGCTGAAATAAAACGCTTGTTTACACCGGAGTTTCGCAATCGCTTAGATGCCATCATATCGTTTTCTCCGTTAGATAAAGAAGTCATCTTGCGTGTGGTTGATAAGTTCCTGATGCAACTTGAGGATCAACTCCATGAAAAGAAGGTCGAAGCAAAGTTCACAGATGCGCTTAAGGACTATCTTGCCGATACCGGGTTCGACCCCCTGATGGGTGCACGTCCCATGGCACGCCTGATTCAGGATACGATACGCTCAGCGCTGGCTGACGAATTGCTCTTTGGTCGTTTATCAAATGGCGGGAAAGTCACCGTTACCATCAAAAATGGTAAGGTATCTTTGGAGTTTGATAAATCATTTAACGAAGAATTAGCCGTCGTATAGGCGGTTTTTGGATGCACCCCCGCATGTGTAGTCAGGTGCTATCTATCAATCCGGATCTTAGCTCTCATGTAATAAACGCTGAGAAGTGTGTAAGCAAAGATCAAAATGAACATTGACGATATACATGAGGACCGCTCATTTCGGTCAATACCAAAAATCGGTCACGACTTAGCGAAATGACCGGTCACGATGCTCCGAAAATACGCATTCTCGATTGCGGTTTACAGCCACCTAACCCGCATTGCGCTCCCACTTTACGCTGATGGCATACGCTCCTCCCTCTTCGCTGGCAAAATCACCTGCTGCGGCCTCGGAGATTGCATTACCAAGTCTGGCAAATGAATCACTAGAAAAAGCTCATTTTGCTATTGAATTGTGAGTACTTGTGGCGCACAATATCACTATTAAAATTTAGGGATTCCGTCATGGAAACAACGATGACCAAAGAAAGTCGCCTGAATATTCGATGCGACAACTACACACGCCAGTTACTGGATAAGGCAGCCAGTTATATCCACGTCAGCATTTCAGAATTTGTGCTGTCAAACGCACTCGCTTCAGCTCAACGTATTGTACAAGAACATGAGTCAATCACATTGAATCCGAGAGACTTCGAATCATTCTTGGCTGCACTTGATGCTCCCGCCGCTCCTAACGCGGCATTGAAACACGCCTTCCAACGCCACGCTGATCAGGTACGTTAATGGGATACCTCATCCGTCCTCTTGATGCGGGCATTAACACAGCAAACTTTCAGTGCAGATCAGATCCCCTGAATGAATACATACGTCGCTACGCCTCACAAGATGTACGCAAAAACGTTTCACGCGTATTTATCGCAACGCCAGATAATGATACCAACAAACTGGCTGGATTCTTTACCTTAAGTGCCGGAAGTGTAAATTGTTCAAGTCTTCCAGCATCACTTGCACGAAAACTTCCCCTCTATCCGGTGCCCGTTGCGTTGATTGGCCGACTGGCCGTAGATCATGAGTCACAGGGCCAAGGTTTGGGATCAATTCTACTTGCCGACGCCTGCCAGAAGGTTGCTCAGGCAAGCTCTGTTCTGGCCGTGGTTGGAATTATTGTTGAGGCAAAAGACGATAAAGCCATTTCTTTTTATAAATACTTTGGTTTCATCCCATTACCAGGTCAGCCCGACAGACTTTTGCTACCGGCATCGGTCTTCCATTCAAAATAACATCACGTGGATGGCTATTTTTTGTAAGTGCTCGTTTTTATTGCCACACAATCAAAGCGATATTAAAATACTTGCCTCACCTACCGTCTAGCAGTGATGATCCTATTAAAAGCATTTATCCGTAGATTGCACATATTAAAACCTATTAAAACAAAGACTTGCAAGAAATCCTATCCCAACCCATCAGGTGAAAGCACCAATAGCTGTAACTGCTTGAAAATCTGCGGGAATCTGCGTAATCTGATGAAACTACTCAAGGAAAAGGCTACCAGACTCGCATTAACGAAATTCTGCGTGCCTCCATGCTGCAACAAATAAAACACTAAGAGTCTCTCAAACTTTACTTGCCCGAAACCGGCCAGTCATGACGGACGGTCGCTGAGACAACTGCACTTGGTGAGCATCGGCTATCACGCAGGCAATTCAACGCTTCGAGAAGCACCAAGCTAGAAGATATTCAAACACCTATAACATTTTAGGTATAAAAAACGGACCGGAACAAATCGGTCCGCCATGTAGTGATATACAATAATTACGCTGCGAGTTTCTTGCATTCCTTCGCGCAAGCGGTACAACTCTCGCCACAGGATTTACATTGCTCATGCTTTTCGGCGTGCTTCTTGCAGGCTTCAGCACACTGCTCGCAAGCTTCCAGCGCTAGTGCTGCCATTTTCGGCAATAACTTGGAATTCTGATTCGCCAACTGCTGTAACGCGCCACACAGCGCGAGCATCTGATTAACGCTCTTGGCACACGCAGCCATGTCCTTGTCGCCCTCGCCCAGCAATATCAGGCAATGACTCAAACACACTTCGCCCTTTTGCATACAGTCGGATGCTGACTTTGCCAAATCTGCATTGGCTGATGCGCTGTGATGATGCTCATGCATGGACATGTCGTGTTGATGCTCTTCAGCTTGCGCATTAGCGACCAAAGCTGCACCTGCTAACGCCATGCCACCCAATAATAATTCTCTCCTGTTCATGGTTTTCTCCTTAAGTGAATGATTAGTGGCTGCCCTCAGATGAGCAGTTGAGCGGATGATACAACAACCCTACGGCACCTGTGTTGGATCGGTCACGAAGCCGATGCGTGTCACCCCAGCCTTGGCAGCACCAGACATTACCTGCGCGATCAGTTCGTAATGCGCCAACTTATCGGCGTGGATGTGCAATTCCGGCTGAGGCTGTTTTTTTGCTTCCACGGCAAAGCGTTCCGGTAGTGACGTCACAGCAATCTGTTCACCGTTCCAGAAGAAACTGCCATCTTCACGGATGGCGAACTCAATGTGTTCAGCCTTGGTGATATTGGCATTGCTCGATGCTTTGGGTAGATCAATCTTCACTGCGTTGGTCAACAACGGCGCAGTGATGATGAATACCACCAGCAGAACCAGCATCACGTCCACCAGCGGCACGACATTGATTTCCGCCATCGGCCCTTGATGCCGTTTTGAATCAAAACTTCCCATTGCCATATTTAGTCCTCCTTTGTCTTGATTCCCGCTTTGTCGGAAATATCCGTCAGGCTTTTTTGTCGCCCAGCGTGATCAGCGCATACAAATCATGCGCAAAATTATCCAGTTGAGCCAGCCACAGGCGGTTGCGGCGTGTGAAGGAGTTGTAAGCCAGCACCGCAGGTATCGCTACCGCCAACCCTACCGCCGTCATGATCAGCGCCTCGCCCACTGGCCCTGCCACCTTATCCAGCGTACCCTGACCGCTCATACCAATCTGCACCAGCGCGTGATAAATACCCCCCACCGTGCCGAACAACCCGACAAACGGTGCTGCCGACCCGGCAGAGGCCAGCACGGTCAGGCCATATTCGACGCCAGTTGCTTCCTGGTCGATGCCGTTGCGCAGCACACGGGTCAGATATTCCGAAATGCCACCTGCCGCCAGCAACTTTTCCGCTCCGCGCTGGTTGCCGCTATTCACATCCAACGCCTGTTTAGCCAAGTCAGAAAACGCATTACTGTCTGGGCTGGTGTTCAAGGTTTTTTGCATATCACTCAAGGAGTTCGCCTCCCAGAATTGTTTCAAAAATGCATCGGCACGCTTTTTTGCATTGAAATTAGCGATTGCCTTAGTCACAATCAAATACCAACTCGCGACGGACAGCAGCAATAAAACAAACAAAACGCCACGACCAACTGCATCGCACTGTGAAATAAAGTGCGCAAATCCCAGATTACTTTCCATCTCAACGTCCTTCTAAAATAAAATCAAACGGTTGCAAAGCGATAGCAGGTACTGCCACGCCACCTCGTATAGCCGGCTTACAACGCCATGTTTTAACCGCATTCACTGCCGCATCATCCAATCTGGCAAAACCCGAGTGGGTTTTAAACGATACATTGCTGATGCGACCATCCACTCCCAGCTCCACCCGCAACACCACACGCCCCTGCTCATTGAGTCGCATTGAAAATGGCGGATACGTGGGTGGCGAGCGTTCGGGACAACTAACCGACAATTCCCCGCTCAATGTAACGACTTGCGGCGGCAAGGCAGGCGCGGCGATAACCGGCGCGGGTGGCGGCGCAGGCGGTGGAGGAGGAGGTGCGACTGTGTCGGTTGGCAAAACCACGGCGGTCTCTGCCACCAACTGTTGCGGCTTGGGCGGCTCGATATGATGCGGCTTTGGCGGTTTAGGTGGTTCTGGCTCCGGTGGTTTAGGCTGTTTGGGTGCTGGAGGACTGATCAAATCAACCATCAGGGTGATCGCCTCATCCGGTGTAGGTATCATGTGATAACTCCACAGGCCATACAGTCCTGCGCCGTGTAGCGCCAACACAAAAACCAGCCCGAACACCTGATCCGGCTTGAGTTTCCTTAACAATTTCATGCCGTACGCAATCCTAAATAACGAGCAGCGGCAGGAATGCGACGCAGCACGGTGTACTCCAGCGATAAGACTGCCAGCAGAGAAATTCCGAGCATCGGCAATAACACGCCCAGTATCACGATAATCGCAACGAGTCCCAAGGCCATTTTCGGCGAATTCGGCACCGCTTTAGGCGCACCGATATTGTCCGGTGAGCGGCGTTTCCACCACAACACGATGCCGCTGACGGACACCAGCAGCAAACCCAACGCAGTAAACGCACCCAAAGCCTGATTGAACCAACCGAATAATTGGCCCTCATGCACCGCCACACCAATCCCAATCATGCGGTCAAGCAAGGGTCGATCCGCAAATTCCTTGCGAGATTTAACCAAACCAGAGTCACTGTCCAGCACCAGATTGACGCGCAGCGGACGATTTTGCGCATCCGAACGCGCCGTCCAGTCGGGTGACTTCTTTGACGGCGGCGCAATCAGCACCGGATAAGCAAGATTGAGCGGCTGCACGGTCGCGATCAACCGATCGATTGGGGTATTGTCGGCCAGAGACATCCCCACCATTCCCCCGTGACCGCTGTGTCCCGAATGTCCGGCATGATTCGCGTGTTCAGACTGATCCGCTGCCGTATTCATCTCGCGGCGCTCCTTCAATTCCGAAGATTTGCCAGTAGTCCAGTCCTGTTTGACTTCCGAACCCGCTGCAAAATGGCGCACTTCCTTCAACATGCCGCCCCATGATTTTGCCCAGGGCAGACCGGAAATGAGTAAAAACAGGGTGAATAACGCCACCCAGAATCCCGTTACCGCGTGTAAATCGCGCCAGAACAGATGTTTCCCCCGCGTCAGACGCGGATAGACAATACCCGCCAGGGTCGTCGCATTGCGCGGCCACCACAAATACAAGCCGGTAATCATCATCACAATCGCCCAGGAAGCGGCCAGTTCCACCACCATCGAACCTCTATCATCCATCAGCAACTCACCGTGCAGATGATGCAAAACCCTCATCAAGCGACCGTCTTCTTCTTCCACCTTGAGAATTTGCAGTGTCTGGGGATGCACATAGACACGCATCAATTGCGCCTCTTTACCCACCATCACGCGAACTGCAGTCTCAGATGAAATCGGCAACTGATAGGCATTGAGCACACCGCCGGGGACTGCGGCAAGTGCTGCCGCCACCTGAGCGCTGGCACTGGCCGCCGGGCCGTTGACAGTCAGATGATCGTATTGACGCTCTAGCACCGCCTCGACTTGCGGCTTGAATAGATAAAGTCCGCCCGTAATGGATAGCAAGATGATGAATGGGATGCAGAACAGTCCTGCGTAAAAATGCCAGCGCCAGATCGTATTAAAGACTGGCCACGCGCGAACCGTCGGCAACTCGTTAATGCAAATATTTGTATTCATTATATATTCTCACTAAATCACATATCGTATTTTAGGCTGGCGAAGTAAGTCCGCATTGGATACGGATGGATAAACATGCACCTAAAAAACCAAGATTGCTCAGAGCAACCTTGGCTATCGTTTAACTCAATATGCGTATTTCAGCGTGGCAATCACAGTGCGTTGCGGGAAGGAGTGAAATAATGTGTACTTGTAATTTAACAGGTTATCGATACCGACAGCTCCAACCAGACCTTTATCAAACTTGTACTGGGCACGAATATCAGTCACAAGAAACGAATCAAACGAGCCATACACATTCGACACTGCATCGATGTTATCGAGTGTGGAATACTGCTTGCCACTATAACGAATGCCCAATGTGGAAGAAAGTTGCTCATTGCTATGCCAAGTCGCCACCAGCGTGGCACGCACGTTTGGCACATTGGGTGCATGTTTACCCGCCACACTGGTGACGATAGGAAGTCCATTTGCAACGGTTCCGCTTGAGCGCCAGCCAGTATCTGCCAGAATTTGAGAGTCAACGAAGGTCATACTACCCTGCAGTTCCAGCGGATTAGTCCATACGTGATTCTGCTGGTAAGCCAGTTCAACCCCACGGTTACGCACTTTGTCAACGTTAGTCACAAAAGTCACTGGCGTCGCCACACCGACTACCGCATTGGTTTGTGAAATCAAGGCATCCTTTACCTCCTCCTGAAATAAGGAAATACGCAACTTTCCGTCATCCAGGCCTCTTTCGAATGCCAGTTCTTCCGACATCACCTGTTCCGGGCGCAGATTTGGATTTGGGTTGGTGGTCGTTGGACCAACTGCAACCAACTGGTACAACTCCTGAACTGTCGGATAACGCGTAGCTTTACCAAGTGACCCTGTTACTAGCCAGTCATCACTCGCATTCCAGGCAAGCGATGCCTTAGGTGAAAAGCTAGCCTCGTTACGCGCGAGCTGTTGCTTGGCCGTGACACCGCTAAAGTTATAACCGTCGCTAGCTTGCCATTGTTCATAGCGTCCACCCAGCGTTGCCTTAAACCCCGCTGCAAACTTCCAGACATCCTGTAACCAATATGCATCAGTTTTTGTTTTTCCCTTTGCCGCAGTAAATACGGTCGTCGGGATACCTGCCGTCCAAAGCGCATCGTTATAGGTAATTTGAGTCAACTGCTCGGCATTTTTATGTGCACCAAAACTAACTTCATGCTCCCCCGGCTTGCCGTCAGGTCGCCAAATTCCCTTTAAATCCAGCGAATTCCAGCCTGTACCATCCAGAACTGCAAGTTTCCCTGCGGGAAGCAAGGCTGTTAACACGCCTACACCGTTTGAGCTCTTTTGTTGATCTTTATCTACACGGTATAAACTTGCAACCGCCTCCCAATCAAAGACGCCTTGAGTATTCGATTTTCCAGTAATGCTATGCATGCTGTGTTGCTGGTAAAGCTGATATGTCGACGTTGCAAAGCCGGCCTGCCCACCGTAGGTTGAAAGTCCGGCAGCCGTCTTTAAATAACTTTCCACACTGGAAACAGCATCGTTCGACCATAATCCGAAGGTGTAATTGGCCGTCACCGTTGGTGAGAAATCATAGGCCGCCTTCACCTTGAAATTATCCATTACTGTATGCAACATACCACCGGCACCATAAACACCGGCAAATTGCCCTAGCTTATTTTTCTCTGTCAGATATCCACCGACAGTACCCGCCGGCTGTGCTGAAGGCGTCATTGTATTCACCGCCGTTGCGGTAATAAATGATAGCGGCTGACTATAGCTGTCCTGATGATTTAAGCTGACCCAATAAGATAAATCGCCTTGACGATCGCCTAATAAGGCACTGGTCTGGGAGGTCGGCAAGCTTTTGTTCGTGCCATATTGATTGTATGACTGCTGGGCTAACGTTTGACTGATCGTCGCCTCGAATTTCTTTGGCATACGGGTGGTAATTTCCATCACCGCACCCATCGAGTTGCCCGAATAGGCCGCCGAGAATGGACCGTACATCACATCAATCCGCTCGATTTCCTCAGGAGCGACCATTCCCCAGCGCGGCGCACCAATTGAATTATTGTTTGCAACTAAAGCCGTGAGCAGCACACCATCAGCATAAACCAGACTGCGAGCAGAAGAACCTACACCCCAGGTACGCGTCGCCATGACCGGCTGAGTATCGCCGTAGTTGCGTTTACGAACAAACAGACTGGGCATGTATTTCACTGCATCTTCAGTGTCCACCACATTGATGGTTTCCATGATTTTCTGCGCGGTAGTACTTTCAGTCGTCGAAGGCACTTTGTAACGAACCGCCGGAGAATTAGTCACCGCCCCCTTGATCAAAATCGGCTGCAAAACCTGCTCGTCGCCGGTATTGGTGCTCGTCGTTTGGACATCTACCGCCCACACCGAACCTGTAGTAAATACCATGGCGAGCGCCATGACCAGCGGCTTCAATTGTTGAGTGTGCATACTTTTCCCTGAGAGTTTTAATTATTTTTTTTGAATACTTAGGCAAGTTTATAGTTAAACAAAACATTTGGGAATGTGACATATTGTCGCACCCCTAATGTCAGGGCAACCGAAAACGGCAGCACTCAACACGGGGCTACAAGTCACCGATTCAGTTTCTGGATAACTGGCTTATTGCTCAGCAGAACGAGAAACTGGCAGCATGAACCCCGCCCCCTGGAAGACGAAATATCGGGGGAAGCTCACAGGGAGGCAAAGGGTACTCAGCTTGGAAGTTTGGATTGTTTCAGATTCAACTGTGCGGATAAAAAGACGAACTGTTCAGCCAGAGCCGAACCCGACACTGCCGCACATTTCAGATCGCCTAGACGCGCCTCCCAGTTGCGACCGGTTTCGTCAACGTTCAGCAAGGCGTGCAACAGCGCGTTCTTATCTTCGCACCAGCCCATGATCTGTAAATACAGCGCGAGTGCATCGCTGTCGGATTCGCGCACGCCGTTCTGCTTGATGCTAGCCAGTTCAAACACCAGCGCACCGGCCCGTTGGATAAGCTGTTCACGGTGTTCTATTCGTTTATGAATACGGGTCTCAAACTCAGATATATGTCGAAGAGCACGCCCGGCAGAAAGGCGAAATTCGCGGTGGACATGTTGCTTCTCTACACCGTCCCCGCACTGCTCGGCATGATGTTGAAACACGCGTTAACCCCCGGTGATCCGGACGACGATACCTACACACCTGGGGAATTTTTGAGTGAGCAGGTTTACTACTTGTGCATGCCTCTGCTGAGGTTCAGCAAATGATTGTTCGCGCCACTGCGGCAAGATGAGCGACATGTCGGACTGGTGGTATGGCCCATCGTCTTGAAAGGCGAAGAAGTAAGCAATATGTAGAAACTGCCTACACCAGCGCCTACATGAAATAAAACAGCCACTCAAAAGAGTGGCTTAATATTTTCGTAAGTCGTTGATTAATTTGGTGCCCAGAACCGGAATCGAACCGGTACGGCCTTTTCAAGCCGACGGATTTTAAGTCCGTAAACAATCCCTTTGTTTATATGGCTAATATTGATTATAATTAATTATTGGGACAGCTATGGGACAGGGAAGTGTAAAATGGCAACTATTACGGGGCGCGGCGATGGTCAATATCAGGTAAAAATTCGCTTAACTGGACATCCATCAGTAAGCAAAACTTTTCCCACCAGAAGATTGGCAGAGCAATGGGCATCATCAACTGAGGTTGATATGCTGCGCGGTGAATTTATTCAGCGCAAAGCCGTTGAGGTTATAACGCTTGAGAAATGCCTAACGAAATATACTGAAGAACGTAGTGCCGGGAAAAAAGGCGAAAAGCAGGAATTAGTCAGGATCAACAAGCTGAAGCTGCACCCGCTGGCGAAAAAAGCCGTTTCACAGATTACAGTCGATGATATTGAAGACTATATATATGCACGCAGAAAAGACAAGAGTCAGCGAAACCCAGAAGTAAACG
The DNA here is from genome assembly GCA_903861075.1 of uncultured Nitrosomonadales bacterium. Lineage (GTDB taxonomy): Bacteria > Pseudomonadota > Gammaproteobacteria > Burkholderiales > Gallionellaceae > Gallionella. The sequence goes on along the minus strand of CAIOSY010000082.1, from coordinate 181 downwards.
TGAGCGAGGCAACAATCAGGCTTGAAGTCATGCTCTTGTCAGCAGTTTTTGAAGCCGCAAAATCCAAGAGGTGGAATTTTTGCAGGACAAATCCGGTGCGCGATATTGACCAGGACGCAAGACCCGGCAAGTCGTCTGAAAGAACCCGTCGCTTCGTTGGCGACGAGGAATCAAGATTGCT
>CAIOSY010000081.1 GCA_903861075.1 uncultured Nitrosomonadales bacterium | reverse complement strand
GCGGTTCCTGCCAGTTATACCACGATGAATTCGATACAGGCATTCGATGCTCTGGGCAATGCTCAAGCGGTCAATCTTTATTATGCCAAATCTGTTGCGGGTAATTCTGCGACAGGTACGGGTGATGCTTTTAATGTTTACAGTACTAGCGGCGCACCCTCGGCGATACAGAATTTAGGTAGTATTACCATGAATCCAATTACCGGTGGTATTTTGAGTTACCAGCCTGGCGTCCCGGCAGCTTCTGCTACGAATGCAGCGGCATTGGTGGCGTTAAGCACGGCAATTGCGGCAGATACGACAGCGGCAGCAGGTATTACAACCGGCGCGCCATCAGCGACAACATTAGCTGCGTATGCGACGGTGTATGGTAGTGGTGCGGTAGCACCCGCAACGATTGCGGCGTCGGCTATTGCACCTGTATTGGCACCGCCCGTGGCAGGTGGTATTGCACTTACAGGTACAGCAGGAGCGTTAGCCGCTGCGTTGGCCACCGCCCCAACCTTTGTTACAGCAGCGGCGCCAGCCGTATTTTCGGGTGTATCTATTTCAGGTCCTGCCGCGACAGGGCCTAAGGTGACGGTTAATATGGCAGGGGTTTCAACTGCGTTACAGACTGTCAATAGTATGGCGCAAAATGGTTATGCGGCGGGTGCGTTGACTGCCTATACGATAGGTAACGACGGTAAGATCAATGCCACTTATTCTAATAATCAGACTGCAGTATTGGGTACGGTAGAACTGGCAAATTTCCGCGCGCCGAACGGGCTGCAATCTTTAGGTAATAACTATTGGGCTGCAACGGCGGCTTCGGGTGCTGCCACGACAGGTACGCCGGGTTCTAATGGTTTAGGTTCATTGCAAGGCTCAGCTTATGAGAGTTCTAATGTTGATATGACCAAGGAACTGGTTAATCTGATGGCTGCACAACGTAACTATCAGGCAAATTCGCAAACCATCAAGGCTCAGGATCAATTGCTGCAAACCATGACTAGTTTGCGTTAATAATGCACGATACTAAAACAATGCGGTTGGCCGCTTAAAAGGATAGCCATGGATAGGATCATATACACGGCGATGACAGGTGCTAAAAATATCCTCGATCAGCAGGCGACCGCAGCACATAATCTGGCCAATGCCAGTTCGACTGGATTTCGGGCGCAAATTGATTCGTTTCGCGCGGTACCGGTTGTCGGTGGGGGGCTAAATACTCGCGCTTTTGTTGTTAATGCCACCACGGGCACAGATTTTACACCGGGTGCGATACAGCAAACCGGACGCAGTCTGGATGTGGCGATTCAGGGTAAGGGATGGCTGGCAGTGCAAAGTACGGGGGGGGTTGAAGCTTACACTCGTAACGGCGCTTTGAAACTAAGTGAAAGCGGTCAGTTGCAGACGTCAAGCGGCAAACCTGTTTTAGGTGATAGCGGACCTATCAGTATTCCGCCTAATTTGATTATTGCTATCGCGGCGGACGGCACTATATCAGGCACAAATGACGCGTCAGTACCCGGTTCTCCAAATATCATTGGACGGCTAAAACTGACTAATCCGAACGAAAAAAATTTAGTGCGTGGAGTCGATGGCCTCTTTGTAACGGCAGATGGGAAGCCGGCGCCGGCAGATGCCGGGGTGACGCTGGTGAATGGCGCGGTGGAATCGAGTAATGTTAATGTAGTCGAAGGGATGGTTAGTATGATTTCGCTTGCACGCCAGTTTGAGGTGCAGATGAAACTGTTAACGAATGCGCAGGATAACGACAGTAAAGCGACACAGATTTTTAGTTTGCCCTAGGGTGAATGAGACATTAATAAAGATCCTGGCGTTATGCCGGTATTTTAAGAGGATATGCAATGATACGTTCTTTATATATTTCACAAACAGGTCTGGATGCGCAGCAAACCAAAATGGATGTGATTTCTAATAATCTGGCTAACGTGAGTACCAATGGTTTTAAAGGATCTCGTGCCGTGTTTGAAGATTTGCTCTACCAGAATATTCGTCAGCCAGGTGCACAGTCCTCGCAACAAACGCAATTGCCTTCCGGTATGCAGATAGGTACCGGGGTTAAGGCTGTCGCGACTGAACGTATTTTTACACAGGGTAATTTAACACAAACCTCCAATACGACAGATTTGGCGATACAAGGCAGTGGTTTCTTTCAGATTTTGATGCCGGATGGTACGACCGCCTACACGCGAGATGGCAGTTTTCAGATGAATAATCTGGGTCAACTGGTTACCTCAAGTGGCTATGCAGTACAGCCGGCAATGACAATACCTGCCGGCGCGCAAAGTGTGACGATAGCGCTCGATGGAACGGTGTCTGCCACCATGACCAATGCAGCTGCGCCTACCATAGTCGGGCAATTGCAACTGACGACCTTTATGAATCCCGCCGGACTAATGGCACAGGGACAGAATATTTTTGTAGAAACGGCAGCGTCGGGTACGCCAACGACGGGTGTGCCGGGTGTGAATGGGGCGGGAACCGTGATACAAGGTTATGCCGAGACATCCAATGTCAATGTGGTCGCGGAGTTGGTCAATATGATTGCAACTCAGCGGGCTTATGAAATTAACAGTAAAGCGATTACCACTTCAGACCAAATGCTACAAAAAATTTCACAGTTGTAATTTTCTCATTACGAGAGGCTTAAAAATATTATGCTTAAGTATTTTTCTTGTGTAAGCAAGGGGTTGGTAACGGTTGGGCTGGTGGCTTTTATATCCGGGTGTACAGTCACCCCGACTACCATTACGCAAAAACCGGTTGATGGCGTTTCCTTAACACAGATACCAAGGGATGCACATCCGGGATCAATTTATAATGCCAATGGCTATCGCCCCATGTTTGAAGACCGAAAATCACGCTGGATAGGCGACACTGTGACCATCACGATTACTGAAAATACCAATGCCAGTAAGAATGATAGTGGCTCCAGTAGTATGAAAAACAGTGTGGGTAGTAATATCAATTTGAGAAATAACGGCAAGCCGCCGTTGGTCAATCTCTCCTCATCCAGTAATAGTGCCTATAACGATAGTGCCGCAGCCAAGGCCAGCAATTCTTTTGTCGGTAATATTACGGCCACTGTAGTCGATGTTAAGCCTAATGGTTATTTGGTGGTGCACGGCGAGAAAAAGATTGCCTTTGATCAGGGGACTGAGTTTGTGCGTTTTTCCGGTGTAGTGAACCCCGATATGATTACGGCAGGTAATAATGTGCTGTCCAGTACCATAGCGGACGCGCGTATTGAATACCGTACTAATAGTAATATAGACAGCGCTCAGGTGGTCAATTCGCTGAGCCGTTTTTTCCTCAGTTTTATTCCAATTTAAGAGGATGATCATGTTATTCATCACACGGATTGGGACACTTTGCAAAATGGCGATTCAAATTGCCGTTGCACTTTGTCTGGTCTGCATTTCGATACAGTCCAGTTACGCCGAGCGCATCAAGGATCTGGCAACGATACAGGGGGTGCGTAGCAATCAGTTGATAGGCTATGGTTTGGTGGTGGGTTTGGATGGCACAGGAGACCAGACCACGCAAACACCTTTTACGATACAGTCAATATTAACGATGTTGACTTCATTAGGGGTTAATCTTCCCCCTGCGACGAGTCTGCAATTGAAGAATGTGGCGGCGGTGATGGTGACAACTTCTTTACCGCCTTTTGCGCAAGTCGGTCAAACCCTTGATGTGACGGTGTCATCAATGGGTAACGCTAAGAGTTTACGGGGCGGGACATTGCTGATGACACCCTTAAAAGGGGCTGATGGCAAAGTCTATGCTATGTCGCAGGGTAATTTGCTGGTGGGCGGAGCAGGGGCTGCGGCCAACGGTAGTCAAACTCAAATTAATCATTTGGATGTAGGCCGTATTTCCGGTGGTGCGACGGTGGAGCGCATGGTAGAGAGTTACCTGAATCAAACTGGTGTGGTCAATTTAGAATTAAAAGAGTCAGATCTCTCCGCAGCAAGTTTGGTTGCCAAGGAAATCAATCGCTATTTCAACCAGAAAATTGCCGTAGCACAGGATGCGCGTGTTATTAGGGTGATGCCGAATGACGGTGAGGATAGGGTTTCCTTTTTAGCGACGCTCGAATCGATTAATATCACGATGCCGCAGGGCGGTGCAAAAGTCATTATCAATGCCAGAACGGGTTCTGTGGTGCTTAATCAAGCGGTTACGCTGGATAATTGTGCCGTATCGCACGGTAATTTAAGTGTCGTTGTAAATACAAGTTCCAGTGTCAGTCAGCCAAATTCACGTTCCGGTGGAAGAACGGTGACGACGAAACAGTCTGAAATTGAAATTACCAAGGAGCCGGGTAATGTGTTGCAATTGCAAGGCGGCGCCTCTTTGGCAGATATCGTCAAAGCACTTAATTCGATAGGAGCAACGCCGCAAGACTTGCTTGCTATTTTGCAGGCGATGAAGTCATCGGGTGCGTTACGTGCGGAACTTGAAATTATCTAAATGGTTACCCCTGTCAACTCATTTGATTCATCCCTGGCTATTGATGCTAATGGTCTGAATGCACTAAAAAAATCGGCTAATGATAATTCTCCCGAGGCGATTAAGGGGGTGGCAAAGCAGTTTGAAGCGATTTTTATGAATATGATGCTCAAAAGCATGCGAGATGCAACGCCTCATGAGAGTCCTTTTGATAATGAGCAATCGCGCACTTTTACGTCTATGCTTGATCAGCAGTTGACGCAAAATTTGGCGAATAAAGGCATCGGGTTGGCTGAAGTACTCACGAGACAGCTGAGTAAAGGGGCTTACTCAACGACACCAGACGCTGTACTTCCTTCCGGAATGCCTCCAAAAATGGGGATTAACAGTGTAATCAATCCTGATATAACGGCGATGGTGTTGCAAAAAAAAAATAATAAATCCATGTTAAATTCTGCTATTCGTGCTGTTTCAGAGGCTGAGCAGTCTATGGTAGATAATGTTTCAGAGGTGACGCAACACCTAACTCAGGCTGCCGCACATAAATTGAATCAACTCAACACGGAATTCGGTGCTTATGCACAGAATATTGGTGAGAATTTAACGAATATGACTGAGCAGTTCAAATCTCGTATGTCGGCATTTGCAAATTCAGCGAGTCGGGCTAGTGGGGTTCCTGCCGATTTTATGCTGGCTCAAGCTGCACTGGAATCGGGTTGGGGTAAGTCTGAAATTAAAAATCCGGATGGAAGTCCCAGTAAAAATTTGTTTGGTATCAAGGCTTCAGGTGGATGGACTGGACGTGTGATTGAAGCTAGAACGTCTGAATTTATCAATGGCGTTAAGCAAAGTAAAGTTGAAAAATTCAGGGCTTATAATTCCTATGAGGATGCATTCCGTGATTTTGCTCTTATGATAAAAAATAGTCCCCGTTATGAAAAAGTAATGGAAAATTTGCATGATGTGACCGCTTATACTCGGGCAATGCAAGGAGCGGGGTTTGCCACGGATCCACTTTATGCGCAGAAATTAGCAAGTGTGATACGAAAAGTCAGAGGGGCTTGATAATTATGTTCGGGGTTATAGCGGGAAGTCTATATAGGTATGTTGAAGGGCTGTTTTTTGTAGGCGTAAAAACTTGTGAGGGCATGACATCCGGTACTGCAAATTCGTAACTAATGAACAGGCCGCTCTCACGCATTTCATTTTTTGCTTTTTCCCATATTGCGGGCATCGCGGCGGGTGAGAGATAGGCGAATACAATATCGTAAGTGGCGAAATTCAGCTGGTAATAACTCCCCAGTAAAAATTTGGTGCGATGTGGATGGTATTTAGACCTGATGACGCTGATAAGCCAGGGGAGTGGTGCTATTTCTATTCCTGTTACGATGGACTCGGGTTTGTGTTTTGCGACAGACAAGCACAGTCCCCCAATTCCGCTTCCGATATCTATTATTTTACAGGGCGTGTTTTCTGGAAGTAAATCAGCAACTTGCTGCCAGATTGCGGGGCTGGAAGGATAAAAAGGCACCTGGCTGGTGCAGGTGGTCCAGAATACGCTTAGGCTTAATAAAAAAAACAGTAAATAAAATTCATTGGGTATCGGGTACTCAGAGCATATTCCTATGGCGGCGGGAAAAAAGAAATGTATGTAGCGCCACCATGATTTTGATTTAAAAACAAAGGCAAGGGTAGTGGCTAATAAACCCTGGTATAGCCAGCCAAAAGTATAGGATCCGCTCGTAGTAATACATATCCACGCACTCATAATAAATGCGCCGAGTTGTATCAGTAAAGCATGCAGAGTAGGATTTCGAATGATGTGCGTCTAAATGGGAATGACAATAATAATGCGGATGTCAGTTAATTAACAGTAAGATGAATAGAATAATTCGATCGCGAGATTCTATGATCTGTTATGAATAGGCGACTTCTTCTATTGCTTTCAAGCTGTTTTCCTTTACGCGTTTGGTTTTTCCTGCTCGTGAGGGTACGTTGCAAAGATTACACGTGTAATTTTGGTTTAAATCATCGGCATTGACAATGAACTGACCATGACAGCAATGGCAGGTTTCCATTTTTAGCATGCGTCCTTCAACAAAGCGAATCAATGTCCAGGCTCGTGTTAAGGATAAGGAAGGCTCATCGTCTGTGTTAACCAGTTTGATGCCGACTTGCTCAAGGTAAAGTTGATACGCTTTTATTAGGGCGTAAACCCCTCTGAGCTCGGTGTTTTTAACGAGAAAATTATAAATATTCATAAATATTGAAGAATGAATATTGGGACGCCAGGTTAAAAACCAGTCTGTTGAGAAAGGGAGCATACCTTTAGGGGGGGAGCTAAATTTTATTTCTTTATAAAGCTTAATTAGGCGTTCGCGGGAAAGCGAGGTTTCTGACTCAAGTAATTGCAGGCGCGCGCCGAGCTTTATCAACTGAATGGCTAGCATCAGATGTTTTGTTTCTTCCAGCGTGCTTTTGTTTTTCATGGGGCGCTTAGTTGGCATGATGTTGCTAGCAAATATCCTCAACAGCCTGCCCTGACATCAAAATAGCAGTGTGTGCAGAGGCTTGTTCTTCACTTTTGGTGTAGCTTGTTAGCATGCCAAGCACAGCAGTATCATCGAATCTAAATCGCGCCAGCATCATATTGGCACTGGCTAATTTAATTAGTTGGGAGTTGCTCATGCCATCAATAAAATTAGCGATGTCTAAACTGATACCTAACCTGAAAATGGCAGCTAATTTATCTGAGCGTATCATTTGACGCGCCAGCATTAGATAATTTAAATTAGCTTCCCGAATTTCCATGAGAATTCCATCTTGTTCGGTATGAGTTGAGTCCATGATATTCCCCTAAGATTCACTTGAGCTGCGGATCATTATCTGTCTTGTGAAATTCCGGCTAAATAGGAATTACACTATTTATTATGTAGGATATTGCTTTATATTATGTAGGACTGATCTTACTTTTAGCTGTTTCTGGCAGTATGCCAAGTGAAAATTGGCAGTCGGGTGGCAATAGTTCAGGTATTTTTGGTGCATGAGGATGAATAAGTTGCGCTATGTTTTTCTAAGACGAATATTCGCTGGTCAAGCTGAGGTATCATAGCCGAATTTTAAGATATAAAATTCATGGCTTGACTAAAAAAACAGTAAGCACGGATAATTTCTCAGCTAAAAAGTGCAGCAAAGTTGTTTTGGTGTGGCTAAGCAGCCTTAAGGGTACATTTTCTTTGTATTTTGATGGATAGGCGTTATTGATATTTTGGATAGTTTGAGAAAGTCGCATGAAACCAAGTCGGGTCAGAATAGGTATTGCAGATGCTCATGAATTGCTGCGCGAAGGATTGAAATTGTTATTCTCAGAGCGTTCCGGTATTCAAGTGGTCGCTGAGGCTAAAAATACCAGGGAGGCGCTCGGGATGGCTATGAATCCTGACGTGGATGTGATGTTGCTCGATTTGAATTTTTCCGACCGGGGTGGATTTGATATTCTTCAGGCGATACGCCATGAAAACAAGGCGTTACCTATACTGATTATATCGATGTATCCAGAAGCAAAGTTTGCCTTGAGATGTTTAAAGGCGGGCGCCAACGGTTATTTCAACAAACTGGATTCCTTTGAAGAGTTGAATAAAGGAATTTTGATGCTTGCCAAGGGTAAAAAGTATCTCAATCCTGTTGTTGTGCAATTGCTCGCCGACCAGTTGATTGTAAACGAAAAACAGCCTGATCATGCCAGTCTGTCGAATCGTGAAATGGAAGTGTTTCTGTTGATCGCTCAGGGGCTTGCTGTTGGGGAAATCGCCGTTATGTTTTCACTGTCTGTTAAAACAATTAGTACCTATCGTACCCGGCTCTTAAAAAAATTACAGTTACGTAACAATGCAGAGCTGATGCGTTACGCTATTGAGCACGATCTTACTTGCTGAGATTTGTCTGGATTGATTTTAGAAGATGAAACACGATTGATTTATAAAAAGCAGGGTATATCCCTTCTGTTTAGCGGAATAGAGTTTCTTGCGTGCTGCTATGCTGCAAAACGCTTTATTTATAAGAATATTTTAAAAGGTAATACACGTGCTGGTGATTGTTGGTTATATCGTAGTGACATTGAGCGTTTTCGGCGGCTATGCACTTGCAGGGGGGCATTTGGCGGCGTTGTTGCAGCCGATTGAACTATTGATGATAGCGGGTGCAGCAACGGGTGCTTTTGTTGTTGGTAACGATATGAAGTCCATCAAGGCTACATTGAAGGCCTTGCCTACTGTTTTTAAGGGTGCAAAATACAATAAGAAAAGTTATTTGGAGCTCATCTCCTGCTTGTTCGAAATCCTTACTAAAATCCGTAAGGATGGGATGATGGCGGTAGAGGGGGATATTGAAGCGCCTCAGCAGAGTGCGTTGTTTGCTAAGTATCCGGAGGTGTTGGCAGACCATCATTTGGTCGAGTTTGTTTGTGATTATTTGCGCCTGATGTTGTCTGGTAATATGGATGCGTTTCAGATCGAAAATTTGATGGATAATGAAATTGACACGCATCATGCCGAAGGTCATGTTCCTGTACATTGCGTTGCAAGACTGGGGGACGGAATGCCCGCCTTTGGTATTGTTGCCGCTGTGATGGGTGTTGTTCATACCATGGAGTCGGTTGGTGTCCCCCCTTCGGAACTGGGTATTATGATTGCTCATGCCTTGGTGGGTACTTTTCTGGGCATTTTGCTGGCCTATGGTTTTGTTGGGCCGCTATCCTCGTTGCTCGAACAGAAGTTAGACGAATCTACAAAAATGTATCAGACAGCCAAAGTTATTTTACTGGCAAGCCTGCATGGTTATGCGCCTACGATTGCGATTGAGTTTGGTCGTAAAGTACTCAATTCAACTGAACGCCCAGACTTTGTCGAGTTGGAAACGCATATTAAGTCAACGAAATCAAAATGAAATTATTCGTGAGCAACGCGTCATAGCATTATGAGCGATAAAAATAACACGGTTGTTGTTAAACGAATTAAAAAGGTCGCAGCAGGTCACCATGGCGGGGCGTGGAAGATCGCTTATGCCGATTTTGTCACGGCCATGATGGCGTTTTTTTTACTCATGTGGCTGCTTGGTTCAACGACCCGGGGTGATCTGGCAGGGATTGCAGAATATTTTAAAACGCCACTGGCGGTTGCGATGTCGGGTGGATCAGGGGCAGGTGCGAGTAACAGTATCTTAAATGGTGGCGGTAAAGATTTGACGCGCAGTGCTGGGCAGGTTAAGAATAGTGATGATAATAATCCAACTAAAAAAATAACCATTAAACTTAGCAAGCAAGAACTGACAGCTCAGGAAACTCAGGTGCTTAAACAGCTCAAGGAAAAAGTCCAGGCCGCCATTAATGCTGATCCAAAACTGAGTAAATTTAAGAACCAGTTGTTAATCGATTTAACGACTGAAGGTTTGCGTATTCAGATCCTGGATGATCAAAATCGCCCTATGTTCGGTCTGTCTAAAGCCGAGTTGGAGCCTTATGTTGTGAATATCCTGCAAGGTATTGGTAAAGTGATCAATGAGGTTCCCAATAAGATTAGTCTGTCAGGTCATACTGACTCGCTTCTTTTTGCCAGTGGAGATAAATCGTATAGTAACTGGGAGTTATCGGCCGATCGTGCTAATGCATCCCGGCGCGCCCTGGTGGCGGGTGGCATGGATGAAACGAAGTTGATGCAGGTGGTTGGAATGTCATCTGCTATTTTATTTGATAAAGAAAATCCGATGAATCCGATAAATCGTCGTATTAGTATTATTGTTTTGAATAAGAATGCGGAAGAAAAAATTATCAATGATCATGTTTCTCTGGGCGTTAATACACCAGAGGAGGCTGCCAAGGCAATTAAACCCGTGAGTAAATAGTCATGGATGAAGTAAAATGCTTAAAACTCGCAAAATAGGGTGTTGTGTTGGTGTATGGCATCGTTCTGATGGAAGGGGTGTTACGCATGAAAGTGAACGATGAATAATATTAGTGACTTACTATTTTCTGTTGCGGATCAGGCTAATGAGCATCTGGCTGAAATTGAAACGGATCTTTTACAAATGAGCTTGCTGCTAGATGAAACATTCGAGAAGTTAAACTCAGGTTTTTTGGCGTTGCATCAAGAAATATCGAATCAAAAGCAGGCTCTCAAACAGTGTGGTGTGATTGACTCTGCGCTTGATGTGTTGCAGGAATATGAACAGAAAATTGACAAAGAGGTTAATCAAATCGTGATTAACCTTCAGTTTCATGACCTTGCCAGTCAATTATCAGGGCGGGCTATTGAACGTGTGTCGGCTTTAAAGTTGATAATGGAAATGCTGTCAGTTAATCAAAAAATGAACGATGAGGCAAATTCATATGAGCAGATGAATGCTTTTTTGCAGGTCATGAATTCACGCTGGGCGAATCATAAAGCGCAACCCACTACGGGTGCAGGTGCATGTGTTAAGCAAAAGAATATGAACGCGGGTGAGATTGAGTTGTTTTAGAAAATAGTATATTTACTTTAGATATGCCGTGATTCTTGAAAATTTAACAGAGGTATTTGATGCATAAGACAATTTTAGCTGTGGATGATTCTAATTCCTTGCGTCAGATGGTTTCTTTTACATTGGCGGCAGCGGGTTACAACGTCGTGTTGGCCGTGGATGGGGTTGATGCATTGGCCAAGGCTAGAAAGCAGGTGGTCGCTTTGGTTTTGACGGATCAAAATATGCCTGAAATGGATGGTTTGACGCTAATTAAAAATCTACGCACTTTACCCGCTTATCAAAAGACACCAATTTTAATGCTGACGACAGAGTCTAGCGATGATATGAAGGCACAAGGGCGTGCAGCCGGCGCTAATGGTTGGTTGGTGAAACCTTTTGATCCTCAACGTTTAATTAGTGTAGTAAAGAAGGTTATTGGCTAATGTGCGGGCCTTTTATTAAATTAAGTGATGCCATCGGTTCTTTTCGTGCAGAGGGTAGTCGATGACTATCGATATGAAGCAGTTTTACCAGGCTTTTTTTGATGAAGCCGGGGAGTTGTTGAGCGAAGCCGAACATCTTTTGTTGAATGTCGATCTGGATCACCCCGATCAAGAACAAATCAATGCTATTTTCAGAGCGGCGCATTCCATTAAAGGAGGGGCTGCAACATTCGGTTTCAACGATATGACTGAAATTACGCACGAGCTTGAAACCTTGCTCGATCGTATCCGAAAACATGAAATGACTTTCTTGCCTGAGCATGTCGAGTTATTTCTCGCAGCTAAAGACATTCTTGAATTGCAATTGATGAGTTATCGGGATGGCATTGAAATAGATCGGGAGCCCGAGAAGAAAATTAAGGCGCAGCTCCGTTCGATTTCGCAAGATCGGACTGCGCCCGTCACCCCGACTATCGCGGTTGTGCCGGATGTTGTTTCCGTCATTCCTGAGGTGGTCTATATTGAGGCTGTCGCACCTCAAACACGGGTGTATCGCATTGCCTTGCCGCCGACCAAGGATGATGATGTCGAAAATCTACTCACCGAATTGAGTATTTTAGGTAAAGCCAGCGTCGAAATACTCGAAAATAAACAGGTCGTCTTTACCCTGGAGACGGACGAAGAAGATCAAAGTATTATTGCAATATGCTCTTTTGTTGTTGATGTCGATGATTTAACGATTACTCAGATTGATCATCCCGCCTTACTCCCTGAGTCTGTGATTGATCAACCGGCTATCCCGGTTACGCCTGATATTGATCAGATTGGCATCCCCGCTATCCCAGTTGTTATCTCCGGGCATGATGATTATTTTGGTTTATTTGAGCCGCTAGATGAGGATCATAAGCATCCAGGTCTTGCCTCTGAGCAAAATGCAATTGTGCTGCCGCACGTTCCCGAGCCTGCGCTTGTTACGATTCCAGATAATAAAGCAGTTGATGTTGTCAGTCATGAGGATGCCGCGTCAGAACAGGCGAAAACGGCTAACGAACGTCGAAGCAGCGCTCCTGAATCGACTTCAATTCGTGTGGGAATTGAGAAAGTGGATCAAGTGATCAATCTGGTTGGGGAGTTGGTCATTACTCAATCGATGATAGAACGACAAGTTGGACTGCTCAATAAAATTGGTAATGAAGGTTTGTTTGATAGCTTGGAGCAATTGATCCGCAATACGCGTGATTTGCAACAATCCGTTATGTCTATCCGTATGATGCCTATGGAGTACGTTTTTTCAAGGTTTCCAAGATTGGTGCGTGATCTTGCCTCACGATTGGGTAAACGTGTTGAATTGGTCACCGTAGGTTCAACAACGGAAATGGATAAAGCGCTGATAGAACGTATTATCGATCCCTTGACGCATTTGATTCGGAACAGCATAGATCATGGTATTGAAATTCCGTCTGTGCGTACAGCATTAGGTAAAAATGAAACAGGGCGTATTTCGCTTTCTGCCTATAATCGGGGCGGGAATATTGTCATTAAGGTTTCAGATGATGGTGCGGGTCTAAACAGAAAACGCATCGTTAGCAAAGCGCGGGAAAATGGTTTGCTGGTGTCTGACAATATGTCAGACAAAGAGGTTTGGCAGTTAATTTTTGCACCGGGTTTTTCGACGGCGGCCGTCGTGACGGATGTGTCTGGTCGCGGTGTTGGTATGGATGTGGTAAAAAGAAATATCAATTCTATGGGCGGGACGGTTGAAATAAAATCCGCTGAGTTTTTTGGTTCTGAAATGTCAATTTCATTGCCGCTGACACTCGCTGTTTTAGAGGGGATGTCGATCGCGTTGGGTGAGCATATTTATATTCTGCCTCTCAGTTTGATTGTAGAAACGGTGCAACCGAAAGCGGAAGATATTAAGACTGTCACAGGACAGGGCTTGATGATACATTCACGCGGTGAATACTTGCCCATCATTCCTTTGCATGTGTTGTTTAATCAAACCAGTCTGATTACGAATCCAACTGAAGGCGTGCTCGTGATTATAGAGGCAGAAGGTAAAAAAGCGGCGTTGCTGGTTGATGGTCTACTGGGTCAGCAACAGGTTGTAATCAAAAGTATGGAAACCAACTTTAAAAAAATAAAGGGTATTTCAGCGGCGACCATAATGGGCGATGGATCTGTAGCGCTGATTCTTGATATTCCTGCGGTTATCAAGCTTGGCCAAAGTCATTATTAATAAGGAGCTGATCAGTGAGTATGAATACAGGCACAATGGCTAAAGACTTAACCGGGGTTCAATCGTCGAATACACAAGAATATCTGATCTTCGTTTTGGATAACGAAGCTTACGGCTTGGATATTTTGAAAGTCCAGGAGATTCGGGGTTATGGTACGGTGACCAAAATAGCCAATACACCTGAATTTATTAAGGGCGTTATTAATCTGCGTGGCTTGATTGTACCTATTGTTGATTTGCGTATTAAGTTCAATATGGGTTCCATCATTTATAATGAATTTACTGTCGTTATCATCCTTAATGTCAGCAACCGGATCATAGGCATGGTCGTGGATGGTGTAACAGATGTCATTATTATTGATGCTGAACAAATCAAATCTGTCCCGGATATTGTTGCGAGTATAGATACTAAATACATTACCGGCTTGGCAACTGTAGATGAAAAAATGTTTATTCTTATCGATATTGAACAACTCATGAGTAGCCAGGAAATGGCTCTGGTTGATGTTGCATCGACCCATTAGTTTAATTTAAGAAATTATTATAAAAAGGAAGCAACTATGTTTTCAAAACTCACTGTGGGAAAGCGTTTGTTCGGTATCGTGGCGCTGTCAGTTTTAGTTTCGACATTTTTAGCTGTCGAGAGTTATTTTGATGTGTCTAGCCTGAATGCGAGTTTAAAAACTGTCTATGAAGATCGTGTTGTGGCTTTGGCTGAATTAGCGCTCGCCGATAAGTTGACACAGGAGAGTCAGGGTTTACTCAGTAGTGTTTTGAACGAAGCCCGTACTAATAGTGGGATGGCGGGAAAAGCCATACTGGCGCCGGAAGTGATTGCAAAAAATGTAGAAGAAGTGGAAAAAAACATTGTTACGATTAACGATGTATTGAAATCCTATTTGGCAACTAATCTATCGCAGGATGAGAGGCTGATCGCAGCTAAGTACATGGAGAGCCATTTGCTGTTGGTTAATGCGGGTCTCAAGCCGGCTCTGCAATCATTACGTGATAATAATCAAGAAGAGGCTATGAAGCATTTGGTTCAGGCTCACACGTTATACCTTATTGCATCCGGTCATCTTAGTGCATTGAATCAAATTCAGATTAATGTTGTAAAAGCAGAATATCAAAAGGGCAATGAACGTTACCAAAAATCACTGGTATTAAATTTAGCGCTGCTGGCTGTGCTAACCGTGTCATTGTTGATTTTTGCAATGCTGATCTCACGGTCTATTGTTGCAACATTAGGTGGGCAGCCGGATGAGCTTAAAAAGGCGGCTAAAAATATTTCTGATGGCTTGTTTGATTTTGATATTTCCCTGGCTAAAGAGGATAAAACCAGTGCCATGTCATCGCTGGCATCGATGCGTATTCATGTTAAAAGATTGCTCACCGATACCAAAATATTGTCCGTGGAGGCTGAGAATGGCAAACTTGATGTTAGAGGGGATGAATCTCAATATGTAGGAAATTATCGTAAAGTCATCGCAGGAGTAAATGCTGCACTGGATGCGGTGACGAGAAAAATGTCAGAAAATGAAGCGATTAAGGTTGAAAATGAAGCTGCAAAATTAGCTGAAATTGCAATGATACTGTCACGTTCAGTTGCAGAAGTGCAAGAAGTTGTGATGGCGGCTAAAGCCAATGATTTAACCCGGCGTGTGAGTCTTGAAGGTAAGCGCGAAGAAATTGCCAGTTTATGCAGTGGCGTTAATGATTTGATTGATAATATGTCCGATGTTATTTTCAAATTCAAGGAAGCGGGCGAAATGATAAAAGCCGTAACCAATGAAATTGCCAGTGGCAATGAGGATCTTTCTCAACGCACTGAACAGCAGGCTTCTTCCCTTGAGGAAACGGCATCGAGTATGGAAGAGCTGGCTTCAACGGTTAAACAAAATTCCGATAATGCGAAGCAGGCAAATCGTCTTGCCTTGACAGCCTCATCTGTTGCAGTGAGAGGGGGGCAAGTGGTGTCAGATGTGGTAATGACCATGTCTGAAATTAACAAGAGCGCGCGTAAGATTGAAGATATTATTTCTGTGATTGATGGTATTGCTTTCCAAACTAATATTTTGGCACTGAATGCGGCTGTTGAGGCTGCTCGTGCAGGGGAACAGGGTAGAGGATTTGCCGTGGTTGCTGCTGAAGTGCGTAACCTCGCTCAGCGTTCTGCAGCAGCTGCTAAGGAAATTAAGGGACTGATTAGTGATTCGGTGAGTAAAACGGCTGAGGGTACTCGTCAGGTAGAGATGGCAGGTAATACCATGGAAGAGGTCGTGAGTTCAACTCAGCAAGTGGCTGATATTGTCGGTGAAATCAGTGCGGCGTCTGTTGAACAGAGTCAGGGAATTGATCAGGTTAATAGCGCTATTATACAAATGGATAGTGTGACACAGCAAAATGCAGCCCTGGTTGAGCAAGCGGCAGCAGCAACAAAATCCTTGCTGGATCAGTCGTATATGTTGGCCAACTCAGTCAGTCAATTTAGTTTGAATAAGCATAGTTCCTCTCATGCTTCAGACGATTATGGTCAAGCTGCAATGAAAAGACGGCCTGCCGTTGCTACAAAATCTGCTGCACCTGCCAGCATGAGCAGTGCTGGAAAAATAAATACGGCAACTAAGTCTGCGGAAAGCAATTCAGATTGGGAGGAGTTTTGAGGACTAGTATTATTTTCATGTGTTAATCTATGTCACAGTCAGGACAACGTAATCGTGAATTTGAGTTTACCCCGCATGATTTTGCAAGGGTGAGAGAGCTTATTTATCATCGTGCGGGTATATCCTTATCTGAAATAAAGTCGGACATGGTGTATAACCGTCTTGGAAGAAATGTACGGCGAGCAGGGCATCGCACTTTCAAGGCCTATTTGGATTTTATTGAGGAGGCCAATAACGCTTTGGAATGGGAGGCTTTTACCAATGCGCTGACCACCAATCTCACTGCTTTTTTTCGAGAGGCGCACCATTTTCCTATTCTGGCTGAGCATATGCTGGCATTACAACCCGGAATAAAAATATGGTGTGCGGCATCCTCTACCGGTGAAGAGGCGTACTCAATTGCAATGACAGCCTGTGAAATCTTCGGTACTTTGAAACCACCGGTTGAAATTTTAGCAACCGACATAGATACCAGGGTTTTATCTGTTGCGAAGCGGGGCGTTTTCCCGATTAGTAGTGTGGCAAACCTGTCCGATGAGCGTCGCACCAATTTTTTTTTGCGCGGTAAGGGAGGGTGTGAGGGGTCGGTTAAAGTGTGTAATGCGTTAAGGAAAATGGTGACATTCAAACAAATGAATTTATTGTCATTAAATCTTCCCGTGGAAGGGCAGTTTGATGCTATTTTCTGCAGAAATGTAATGATCTACTTTGATAATCCGACGCGCTCAACGATACTGGAAGGTTTTCGACCGCTGTTAAAAAAGAGCGGTTTATTGTTTGTTGGGCACTCAGAAAACCTGAACTATGTCTCAAATGCCTTTAAATTGCGTGGCAATACGGTTTATGAATTAAATGACGGGCAATCGACTGCCGCTCGAGGTAAGCAATGATAATCTCTGGAGAGGCAATATCAACCACGCTATATTATGATCGTTTGTTCGAATGTGAGGCTGCCAAGATAGGCCCGGGCGAATATTATTTTACCAAAAAGGATATGGTGATCGTTACGGTGGTGGGGTCTTGTATTGCTGCCTGTATTCGGGATAAAAATATCGGCATTGGTGGAATGAACCATTTTATGTTGCCCAGCAATATAAGCGAGGGTAGTGAAGGCCCTTTTTCGCAGTCCATGCGTTATGGTACTTATGCGATGGAGGTTTTACTTAACCAGCTTTTCAAAAATGGTGCCAGACGTGAAAATCTGGAGGTAAAGATATTTGGGGGGGGCAGCGTATTGCCCAATATGAAGTCTTTGAACGTAGGAGGGCGTAATGTGGATTTTATTCGCTCCTATCTGCAGGATGAAGGTATTGCCATTGCGAGTGAAGATTTGAGTGATGTTTATCCACGAAAGGTCTATTTTTTCCAGAAAACAGGAAAAGTAATGGTTAAAAAACTACGTGATAATAGTCGTTCTAAGCTTGTCGCAAGGGAAGATGATTATGCGAAGCGAATTAAGGCCGCAGCAATAGGCGGAGATGTTGAACTATTTTAATGACGGGTTTGTTAAAACTATTCAATGAGTTTCCTGTTGAGAGTTCGCGGAGGTCATCTTTGAAAATTAAAGTATTGGTGATTGATGATTCGGCGCTGGTTCGTACGTTATTGACTGAAATTATCAATGCAAATGAGGATATGGAGGTGGTGGCAACTGCCGCTGATGCCTTGATTGCGAGAGATTTAATTAAGCTACATAATCCTGACGTGTTAACGTTGGATATTGAAATGCCAAAAATGGACGGCTTGGTGTTTTTAGAGCGCCTTATGCGTTTGAGACCCATGCCTGTGATTGTTATATCGTCTTTGACCGTGCCGGGTTCTGAAACGGCGTTGCGCGCACTCAAGTTGGGTGCTGTCGATTTTGTGACTAAGCCTAAACTGAACAGCGGTTCAGGTTTGATTGAAGGCGCTGATGTTATCGTAAGCAAAATTCGAATGGCGGTTAAGGTTGAGATGCGTATTCCCTTTGTCGATATATCGTCCGGGGTAAATTTTCACAATATAAATGTGTTGCCTACGCCTATATGTGTTTCGGCTGAAAAGCTGATTGTCATTGGCGCCTCAACGGGCGGCGTGGTTGCGATATCCACATTTTTAATGGAGATGACGGCTGATTGCCCTGGAATATTGATCACTCAGCATATGCCAGCAGGGTTTACGCTGTCATTTGCTAGACGATTGGATACACTTTGTCGTGTAACGGTAAAAGAAGCGGATGACGGCGAAGTCGTTTTGCCGGGGCATGCTTACATTGCTCCGGGTGGTAAACATATGCGGGTAACGAAAAAAGAGGGTAGTTTTTATATTCAAATCGATGATAGCGCGCCGGTAAATCGGCATAAACCTTCTGTAGATGTGTTGTTTAATTCAGTCGCTAAGTATGCAGGCAAGCAGGCAACCGGAATTATCATGACAGGAATGGGGCGGGATGGGGCGCTAGGTATGTTGAATATGAAACATGCTGGTGCTTATAACTTTGCTCAAGATGAAGAAAGTTGTGCTGTATATGGTATGCCCAAAGAGGCGGTTGCATTGGGTGCTGTAGATGTCATCGCAAATTTGAATTCACTGGCCGATCTTGTTCGTAATCAATTACTTTGCGGTAATTGACTGATAAAATAGTGTAATTAAAACTAAGCATGGACATAAGGTTGGATACCACGGCTTCAATGTGTTGCTGTAACTAGAGTATTAGGGATCTCATGTATCCTATTTTCATCATTATATGAGTGTTAACGAATTATTATGGAGCAAGGTATGGATAATAAAAATGCCCGATTTCTTGTTGTGGACGACTTTTTGACGATGCGCAGAATTATGCGTAATCTTTTGCGAGAACTCGGATATGCCAATGTCGAAGAAGCCGAGGATGGTCTTGTCGGTTTGAGTAAAGTTAAAAGTGGCACAATCGATTTTGTTGTCAGTGACTGGAATATGCCAAATATGGACGGGTTAACCATGCTCAGAGAAATCCGTGCTATTCCTGCCTATGCAAAATTACCTGTTTTAATGGTGACTGCTGAAGCCAAAAAAGAGAATATCATCGCTGCCGCGCAGTCGGGAGCGAGTAGTTACATTGTGAAGCCGTTCACTGCGGCAACGCTCGAGGATAAGCTCAATAAAATATTTGAAAAATTGAACAGGGGGGGTGTTTAGTATGGAATCCTTAAATGGTTTAAAGGGTGATATTTCTCCTGCAATCAATCCTGTCAATGATGAGATTCTGAATCGCATTGGACATGTTACTCGCACGCTACATGATAACTTACTGAGTTTAAGTTTTGATAAGGTTCTGGAAGGGCTGAGTGCAGAACTTCCTGATTTTAAAGACAGGCTGGAATATGTTGCACGAATGACTGAGCAAGCGGCAGATCGTGTACTTAATTTGACGGATATTGCAACGCCCCTACAGTCTGAACTTTGTTGTGAAGCGGTTTCGCTGGAAAAGTATTGGAAGCAGGCATTGACTAACCCTGAATTTCAGGTGCATTGCGGTGAAACGGTAGAAAGAACCCTAGGTTTTATCGCGCTAGCTAACTCAAACGCTCTGCAAACCAAGTCATTGTTGATGGACATCATGATGGCGCAAGATTTTCAGGATTTGACAGGTCAGGTGATTAAACGCATGACGACGTTGGTGCAGGATTTGGAGCAGCAACTTGTTCAGGTGCTAATTGATTTTTCGCCGCATTCTCTTAGTAAAACTTCAGCTCTGGCTTTAATGAACGGCCCGCATCCGAATCCGACTGACGCGCCACCAGGGTCGGTTGTTTATCAGGCGCAGGTTGACGAGCTGTTGGAAAAATTTGGATTCTAATACTCAATCGCTTTCTAATAGTTCAGTTTCAATTCTGTTTTGGTGTGACACAAGGTTCTTTCCTTGTTAAAATGCACGATGCTGAAAATTGTAGCACTTAATAATCTTTTATAAATACAGGCTTAGCCATGAGTTCATCACAAAATTCCAGTTTTACCCCGATTGATCGCTCAAATCCGGATGTGGTTCAAAGAACATTGACCAATCATTTGATTTATACAGAAGGTAAATTGCTCAATAACGCAACCGAAAGAGACTGGTTTGAAGCTTCTGCACATGCCATCCGTGATCAACTCATTGAGAAACAGTTGAAAACGATAGAGGCGGTTAATGCGCAAGATCCAAAACGACTTTATTATCTTTCTTTGGAATTCTTAATCGGGCGAACTTTATCTAATGCAGCACTTAACTTAGGCGTCGAATCTGCTCTGCGTGAAGGCTTAAAAAGCCTGGGGCAGGATATGGAAGTTGTCGAGGAAGTTGAGATCGATGCGGCTCTGGGGAATGGCGGTTTAGGTCGTTTGGCTGCTTGTTTTTTGGATTCAATGGCAACGCTAGACTTACCCGGTCAAGGCTATGGCATACGCTATGAATATGGTATGTTTAATCAGCGTATTAAAGATGGTCAGCAAGTTGAACGGCCTGATAATTGGTTGCGCTTTGGAAATCCCTGGGAATTCCAACGTCCAGAGCGTATGTACCCTGTGAAATTCTTCGGTCATGTCGTTCAGTTCGAGGATAGTTCCGAGAAGATTAAGCATCACTGGGGTGAATGTGAAACGGTGATGGCGATGGCTTATGATCTGCCTATACCTGGTTACAACACCGATACGGTAAATAATTTGCGCTTATGGGCTGCTAAAGCTACACGTGAGTTTAATCTTGAGTCTTTCAATGCCGGTGATTACCTGAGCGCTGTTCAAGATAAGAATATTTCTGAAAGCTTATCTAAGGTGCTTTATCCTAATGACAGCTCAGCTGTGGGTAAAGAGTTGCGATTAAGACAAGAATACTTCTTTGTTTCGGCTTCAATTCAAGACATTTTGTACCACTTTACGCAAAAGCATAGCGACTGGAATATGTTGCCAGAAAAGGTTGCTATTCAGTTGAATGATACGCATCCGGCGGTTGCTGTTGCAGAAATGATGTATCAGTTGATGGATAACAATCATCTGGAATGGGATCACGCCTGGGCATTAACGACCAAGATTTTTGCGTACACAAATCATACTTTGATGCCTGAAGCGTTAGAAACCTGGTCAGTTGATAAGTTTGCACGAGTTTTACCGCGTCATCTTGAGATTATTTACGAGATAAATCATCGTTTTATGGCGTTGGTTAATCATAATTTCCCCGGAGATACGGGGTTGCTTCGCCGAGTGTCGATTGTTGATGAGAACAATGGCAGACGTGTGCGTATGGCGCATCTGGCCGTCGTGGGTAGTCATACGGTTAATGGTGTGGCCGCAATTCACAGCGGTTTGTTGAAAACAACACTATTTGCCGACTTCCATCGTATTTATCCTGAAAAATTTGTCAATGTGACGAATGGGATTACACCGCGACGTTGGTTGAACCAGTGCAACTCAGGATTAACGCAATTGATCGGTTCACGGATTGGAACCGAGTTTGTGCGGGAACTTGATGAGCTTAAAAAACTTATTCCATTGGCGGAAGATGCTGATTTCCGCAGTCAATTTCGCCAGGTTAAACAGGAGAATAAGGCGCGTCTGGCTAAGTATATTGAGCATAAAGTGGGCGTTAAAGTGGATGTCAATTCGATGTTTGACGTGCAAATTAAACGAATACACGAATATAAACGCCAATTGTTAAATGTGCTACATGTCATTACCCTCTATAACCGAATTCGTTCGGGTCATGCGCATTCGATCACGCCTCGTACAGTAATATTTGCAGGGAAGGCCGCGCCTGGCTACAAATTGGCCAAGCTTATTATTCGACTAATCAATGATGTAGCCGATATCGTCAATAACGATCCCGCAGTGCACGGCATGCTTAAAGTCGTATTTTTACCTAACTATGATGTTTCCTCGGCAGAAAAACTGTTTCCTGCAAGTGATCTTTCCGAGCAGATTTCCACTGCCGGTACGGAAGCGTCAGGTACGGGTAACATGAAAATGGCGCTCAATGGTGCGCTGACTATAGGTACGCTAGATGGTGCGAATGTTGAAATCATGGAAGAAGTGGGTGATGACAATATCTTTATTTTTGGTTTGACGACACCACAAGTTGCTGATTTGAGAGCGTCCGGTTATCGTTCATGGGATTATTACCATGGTAATCCTGAGTTAAAGCAAGTGTTGGATATGATAGGTAATGGCTTCTTTTCAGTTGATGAACCTAACCGCTACCGTCAGATTTTTGACAACTTGACGCAACATAACGATCACTATTTGCTGTTGGCTGACTATGATAGTTACCTGGCTGCGCAAGACAGGGTAGCTCAGTTGTATCAGAATAAGGAAGAGTGGACGCGTCGCGCTATTCTTAATGTTGCCAATAGGGGTAAATTCTCCAGTGATCGCACCATTATGGAATATGCAAATAATGTATGGGATGTGAAAAGCATTTAGTTTTTCATTTAACTAGAGCAGATTGCACTTAAAAGCCACCTGATACAGGTGGCTTTTTTGTAATGACACTGATAAATTCCAGCGAGATAGCGAGCTGCGCTATAATTAAAAAACTTTTTGGTTCTTGACTCGAAGGGAAAATCGTGGAAAAAAGTACCGTCTATACCTTGCAAGTCCAGGCCAAAGTGCCTGAGCGTCTGGTTCGTCTTGAAGAGTTAGCCAATAATCTTTGGTATGGATGGGATAGATCCACCCGTCAACTTTTTGCACGTTTACATCCTGATTTGTGGAAAGCGACGGGGCATAGCCCAAAAGCTTTTTTAAAGGGTATAGACGAACAACTCCTTATTGACGCCTCTGAAGATCAGGTTTTTATCGGCAATTTCAATCGTGTGCTGGCAGGCTATGATACCTATCATGATCACAAGTTGCCCATAACCGGACCGTATCAGTTGGGTGATTCTGATTTAATCGCCTATTTTTGTGCTGAATTTGGTTTTCATGAAAGCTTTCCTATTTATTCCGGTGGTTTGGGAATATTGGCGGGCGATCATTGTAAGGCAGCGAGTGATCTTCGCCTCCCTTTTGTTGCGATGGGTTTGTTATACCGTCAGGGTTATTTTCAACAGACTATCGATAGTAATGGCAATCAAATTGCCAGCAATATTGATTCCAATTTTGAGGATTTTCCTATTACGCCCGCGCTCTGTGTGGACGGAAGTGAGGCTTATACCGAGGTCGACTTGCCCGGAAGGCAGGTGAAAATAAAAATTTGGCAGGCTCGCGTCGGCCATATTACTTTATATCTTCTGGATACGGATCTGGAAATAAATAATAGCCATGATCGTGATATTACGCACCGGCTTTATGGTGGCGATACGGAAATGCGCATAGAGCAGGAAATCATGCTCGGCATCGGGGGTGTTCGTGCTTTACAGAAATTAGGACTCAGACCCACAATTTGGCATATCAATGAAGGTCACGCAGCTTTTATGATGTTAGAGCGAGTCAGGCTCAACATCCTGCATGAGGATTTTGATTTTCTCACTGCGTTAGAATTTGTTGCTGCTAATACCGTCTTTACAACACATACCCCCGTTCCAGCTGGTCACGATCATTTTAGTGAAGGAATGATTCGTGCTTATTTCGAAGCTTTTTATGGCGAGTTGAAACTTACCCATGAACAGTTTATGGCATTAGGTCATGCGGGAGGTAGTTCCGATTTCAATATGACAGCGTTGGCATTGCGTGGATCCCGCTTCCATAATGGCGTGTCGCGTATACACGGGGATGTGTCATCAAAAATATGTGCAGAAATGTGGCCTGAAATCGAACATCAGGAAAATCCCATGACGTATGTTACTAACGGGGTGCATGCGCCGACCTTCCTGGCGCCTGAGTGGATGGCAGTGCTGGAGCGTTATTTGGGGGCGGAGTGGAGTTTTCGCATGGAGGATTTGAAGCTGTGGGAGCAAGTGTTTGAAATCCCCGACCATGTGTTTTGGAGTGTGCATCAAACGCTGAAGGTCAATATGTTGCTTGCGGTGAATGAACGTATAAAGACGCAGCATTATAGAAATCATGGCTCAGAGGCGCATCTGGATCGTATGCTTAAATACGTTAATCCGGATAATCCCAATGTGTTAACGGTGGGTTTTGCGCGTCGTTTTGCGACCTATAAGCGTGCGACGATGTTGTTTAATAATTTGGATTTATTGCGCGAGATTTTATGTAATGAAGCGCATCCTGTCGTGTTTATCTTTGCAGGTAAGGCGCATCCTGCTGATATACCCGGTCAGGATTTGATACGGCGTATCGTTGAAATTTCAAATTATCCTGATTTTATAGGGAAAATTCTGGTCGTAGAGGGGTACGATTTGGCATTGTCCCGTAAGCTTGTTTCAGGGGTGGATGTGTGGTTGAATAATCCGCTCTATCCGCTTGAGGCGAGCGGAACTTCGGGGATGAAAGCCGGGATGAACGGCAGTATCAACTTGTCAGTTCTCGACGGATGGTGGGGTGAAGCTTACGATGGTAAAAATGGCTGGGCAATCAAGCCTGTGGCAGAAACATTAAGCGAGGAGGTTCGTACTCGAGAAGAAGCGCAGGCGCTGCTTGAATTGCTGCAATATCAAGTGCTTCCGACTTATTATGCTTATGGGAAAATGGGTTTTTCCCCTACGTGGGTTACTATGGCTAAACACTCTATGGCAACCATTATCCCCCGCTTTAATTCGCGGCGTATGGTAAGAGAGTATCAGCGTAAATGTTATTTTCCGGCGAGTCGTCAATATGCTTTGTATGCCCAGAATGATTGTGAAAACTCTCGGGTCGTGGCGGGTTGGAAGGCTAGAGTAAAGTCGGCATGGGCGGGGGTGCAATTGCACCGTACCGATCAGCTTAGTTCAAAAATAAATTTTGGTGAGTGTTTGCACTTTAAAGTTTCGGTTAATCTGAATGGATTGAATCCTGAGGATGTCGTTGTGGAAATTTTGATTGGATATAATAATAAACTTGATTCAGTACCTGTGGCGCGCCATTATCCCTGTGAATATGATCATGAGGCAAATGCAGCGGGTGAATATCAGTTTTTTACCCAGTTTCAGCCTGCACTTTGCGGAAATTTGGAATATCGCATACGTGCCTATCCTTTCCATAAAATGCTGACACATCCCTTTGAAATGGGAATGATGCGCTGGTTGTGATTTTACGAATTTTCCAGGCGGAAAGATTTGCCGGTCATTGAAAGGAAGTAAATGTTCGAAATTAAAGTATTGTTTGTGACGTCAGAAATTGCCCCGTTAATTAAAACCGGTGGCTTGGCTGATGTAAGTGGCGCATTGCCCGTTGCACTGCGTGAAATCGACATCGATGTGCGTGTACTGATTCCAGGTTACCCGAAGGTTATGGCGCAACTCGGACCCAATGAAGTGGTCGCCCGTTTCCTGGAGATCCCGGGTTTTCCACCCTCACGTTTGATTTTCAGTATTATGGAAAGCGGCGTGCCTTTGTTAGTGCTTGATTGTCCGTCTCTTTATGCACGAGATGGCGGGCCTTATGCTGACGCGAATGGTAATGACTGGGTCGATAATTCTATCCGTTTTGGATTGTTGTCAAAAGTGGCGGCAATATTGGGTAGTGAGGAATCACCGCTTTCCTGGCAGCCGGATTTAGTTCATGGAAATGACTGGCAAACCGGATTGACGGGTGCTTATTTGAGTGTGGCAAAGGGCGCGGTACCCAATGTTGTTACGATCCATAATCTGGCTTTTCAGGGTAATTTTCCCCCAAAAAATGTACAGCTGTTGCATTTGCCCCCGCAAAGTTTCCAACCCGATGGCATGGAATTTTATGGAAATATGTCTTTTCTGAAGGCGGGCATTTTTTATGCTTATCACATCACCACCGTCAGTCCGAACTATGCCCGTGAAATACAGGGTGAGGCGCTTGGTTTTGGTTTGCAAGGGTTGTTACACGCTCGCCGCAACGATGTTACGGGTATTCTTAATGGTATAGATACGGATGAGTGGAATCCTGAAACGGATAAACATCTTCCTCATCATTTTAGTGTGGCAAAGATGTCTGGTAAGGCGTTAAATAAACAAGCCTTGCAAAGCCGTATGGGGCTGGATATAAATCCTGAGGTGCCACTACTGGGTGTGGTGAGTCGTTTGACTCATCAAAAGGGCTTGGATTTATTACTGGAAATTGCGCAATCTTTGCTTGATTTGCCTGTGCAGTTGGTTATTCTCGGTAGCGGTGAGCCTCAGATGCAAAATACCGCCAATGAGCTGGCGCTTCGTTACCCGGGCAAAGTCGCTGCAATGATCGGTTTTGATGAAGGTCTATCTCATTTAATAGAGGCGGGTATTGATTTATTTATCATGCCGTCACGTTTTGAGCCTTGTGGACTCAATCAGTTTTATAGTCAGCGTTATGGGACGCCTCCTATTGTACATAGCACGGGTGGACTTGCAGACTCGGTTGTGGATTGCACGCCTGACACACTCAAAAATGGCACAGCCAGCGGTTTTGTCTTTAGTGGTATGACGACAGAAAATCTGTATACCACGATAGTGCGTGCCATTGATTTATATCGTGACCAACGCAAATGGAAGGCGTTGCGTAAAAACTGCATGAGCAAGGACTTTACCTGGAAAACCAGTGCGCTTGCTTATCGTGATGTATATTTAAAGGTGTTGGGAAGGACAGAGTACGAATAAATTTGCAAAGAATCTCTCCCCCGATTAAGGGGGGATTTTTTAGACGCCTTGTTTCAGGCTGGCAGAGATAAAATCATCCAGATCGCCGTCTAATACACCTTGTGTATTACCAACTTCATGGTTGGTTCTCAAATCTTTGATGCGCGACTGATCCAGTACGTAAGAGCGGATTTGGTGACCCCAGCCTATATCTGTCTTACCGTCTTCCATTTCCTGTTTTTCTTCGTTGCGTTTACGCAGTTCTTCTTCGTACATACGCGATTTCAACATTGCCATTGCTTCGGCACGGTTCCGGTGTTGCGAGCGATCGCTCTGGCATTGCACGACGATATTGGTCGGAATGTGGGTGATACGCACTGCTGAGTCGGTCTTGTTGATATGCTGACCGCCCGCCCCTGAGGCGCGATAGGTGTCCACGCGTAAATCTGCCGGGTTAATGTCGATTTCGATGGAGTCATCTACTTCCGGATAAACAAATACGCTGGAGAACGAGGTGTGACGGCGATTGCCGGAATCGAACGGTGATTTGCGCACCAAACGATGCACGCCGGTTTCAGTGCGTAAGTGACCGAAAGCGTATTCACCTATGATTTTGAGTGATGCCCCCTTGATGCCGGCAACATCGCCGTCGGATATTTCAAGTACTTCAACCTGATATCCTTTCCGCTCGGCGTAGCGAACATACATACGCATCAGCATGGAAGCCCAGTCTTGTGCTTCTGTACCGCCGGAGCCGGCCTGAATGTCGATGAAGCAGCTATTCGGATCCATAGGGTGATTGAACATACGACGAAATTCCATTTCGGCGACGCGCCGCTCGATGTCGTCGATATCGGCCGCCGTGCTTTCCATGGATTCGTCGTCGTTTTCTTCCTGCGACATTTCAAACAATTCGGCAGCATCCGTCAGATCCTGCTGGATTTGACTCAAACCCAATACAATTCCTTCGAGCAATTTACGCTCGCGCCCCAGTTCCTGTGCGCGTTTGGCATCCTGCCAGATTGTCGGATCTTCCGCTAATTCGCAGACTTCAGTTAAACGTTCCTGTTTGGTATCGTAGTCAAAGATACCTCCGTAATTCAGCGCTACGCAATTTCAAATCTTGTAGGTGATTAGTGATTGCATTGATTTGTTCGACTTCCATGATTTTGTCCTGAGCGCGCTGAAAAGAGTGCAATTATAGCGCAAACAAGTCTATTGGCATTCCGTATGCAAAAGCAAAAAATCGGATCGCGATGTTAATGTGAAACTCGCGTAGCGATTCGTTCGCTCTTCCTCTCGCGTGCGGGGGAAAGTTGGATAGGGGGAACGGGCATGGCAGGTTTCATTATTTAGTGTGACATCATTGTCATGACCGTTAGACGGGACGCCGATGTATGAAATAGAGCTCACGGTTTGCAATTGAGTTGTGACTGTTCGTTAAAATAGGATGGATTTAATATTGATTCTCATTTAAACAAAGGGTTGGGTCATTGTTTAGGTGATATTCGTTGTTTTAGTGGTTAATTGTTGCAGGCGATTGATCGAGTGTGAGCTAATAATTTTGAAATAAATAAATTATTAGCTTGACGGTAAGGATATTTCCTATATAATGCGTACCACTTCATTCCCTGATAGCTCAGCCGGTAGAGCGACGGACTGTTAATCCGCAGGTCCCTGGTTCGAATCCAGGTCGGGGAGCCAG